>DASXYV010000522.1:0-15591 GCA_036502305.1 Acidimicrobiales bacterium | reverse complement strand
GACGGTCAGGACCCGGCCGTCCTGGGCGACCAGACGCGCCGGCAGACCCAGGTCGCCCAGCCACGGCACCGCCGTCGCGCCGCGGACGATCGCGGCGGTGCTGGCGGTGTTGGCATCCACACAGCTTCGGGCGGTCACGCTCACCGTCCGCCAGGGGCCGCCGGCCGGCTCGCCGGTCCGGGGGTCGACGATGTGGTGGACGATCTGTCCCCCTCGATTCCAGTGCCGCACGGTTGTGGAAGACGTCGCCAGCCCGCCATCGACGATCGTGATCGTCTGTCCGCACCCGCCGCCGTCGCGGTGGTCGTCGGTCACCCGAACGGCCCAGCCGTCGGGCGGCGGCGTGCCGCAGACGGCGAGGTCTCCCCCAACGCTCACGAGCACTCCGCAATCGGCGGCAACTTGGGCGGCGGCGACGTGGGCGGCGGCGACGGCTCGATCGACAGCAAGGGCCTTGGCCGTCGCGCCCAGGTCGACCTCGACGCCAGCCGGCGCCCTGACCCATCCCTCGGCGGAGTCGACTTCGACCGTCTGCCAGCCCGCCGCCGGGACCGACTCCACATCCAGGGCGGGGCCCACCCGAGCGACCTCGGCGAAGTCCCGGTCGTAGCCGCTGAGGCGAAGGGCGCGACCGATCGTCGGGTCGACGTCGCCCTCGGTGAGCTGGGCCGCCCGCAAGGCCACCGTCAGCGCGGTGAGCAGCACCGGGCCGACCTGCACCCGTCGCCCACCCGCCCCATTGAGCCGGGCGAGCTCCGAGTCGGTTCGAAACCTGCTCGCCGCCGCGTCCATCTCACCCAGCTCGTGCTCGACCGCCCGGCGCGCCGCGGGGATGGCACGTGGTTCGGTGACGAGCACGCGTACCGTCGTGCCGAGAGCGGGGAAGGTGATCGAGGCGAGTGCGCCAGTCACGTCCCGCCCGAGACGACGTGATGCGATCGCCTCGTCGGTGCGGGCGCCTGCGCCGCGGGCTGGAGACCGCTCGAGCCGCTGCTCCCGTCCGGAGGCGCCACGGTCGTCGTGGTGCTCGGATCCCCGGACCCGCCCTGGCCCTGCACCGTGGAGTCGGGACTGGAGCTCGCTTTCCCGGGAAGGGCGTCCGCGGCGACTGCCGCGATGAGCCCCGTGGCGGCGACCGCGCCCGCCGCCACCCACGCGGTCAGCCGGTAGAGGCGACGCAGGCCCTGCTCTCGGGACCGGGGGCTCGGACCGCTCATGGCGTCCAGTGTGCCGGGCGAGTCTGGGAGCCAGCTCAGAATCCCCTAATGATTCCGCCGTGGGCACCACCTCATCGTGCCCCTCGTGACTGTGAGCCGGCTGAGGGCCAGCCCCGAGGCTCCCCACAGATTCCTGAGACACGGCCTCGAAGCCACTGGGGGCTCAGTTGGCGACCGTCGCGGGATCGGGGCCCTGTCGGGGCAGCTCGACCAGGAACGAGGCGCCACCGCCCTGACGCGATCCCGCCCGCACCCGCCCGCCGTGGGCGTCGGTGATGGCGGCGACGATCGACAGGCCGAGGCCGACGCCACCGTTGTCCCGGGAGCGCGACGAATCGGCCCGATAGAAGCGCTCGAAGACGCGCTCGACTGCGACGGGGTCGATGCCGGGTCCCTCGTCGGCGACCTCGAGCACGGCGTTGCCGTTCTCGGAGCCCACCGTCACGCTCGCCGGGCAGCCCGGAGGCGTATGGGTCCGGACGTTGGCCAGCAGGTTGTCGACGACCTGTCGCAGCCGGGCGGGATCGCCGACCACGGTGACGGGCGCGTCGACGGCGAGACTGAGCGGGCGGTCGGGCTCCACTGCGTGGGCCGCGTCGACGGCCTGGCCGACCACGGCGGCGAGGTCGACCGGCTCCCGGTCGAGCGGGCGACCCTGGTCGAGGCGAGCCAACAGCAGCAGGTCGTCGACGAGCACTCCCATGCGGGTGGCCTCGTCCTCGATCCGGTGCATCGCCTTGGCCAGGTCCTCGGGCCGCCGGTCGGCCCCCCGGCGGAACAGCTCGGCGTAGCCGCGGATCGACGTGAGCGGAGTCCGCAGCTCGTGGGACGCGTCGGCCACGAACCGTCTGAGGCGATCCTCGGAGGCCTTGCGCTCGGCGAAGGCGGCCTCGATGCGCGCCAGCATGGCGTTGAGGGCGATCCCGAGCCGGCCGATCTCGGTGCGCGGCTCGGTCCCCGGGATGCGGCGGTCGAGCTCTCCCTTGGCGATCGCTCCGGCCGTCTCGGCGATGTCGTCGAGTGGTCGGAAGCTGATCCGCACCAGCCACAGCCCGACCAGCACGGCCAGCGCGACGACGGCACCGGTGACCGCCAGCTCGATCCAGCGCAGCCGGGACAGTGTCGAGTTGACGTCCCCGAGCGGCAGGGCGACGACCGTGGTGGCCGAGACACCGGGCAGCGTGGTCACCCGCACCCGGAAGCTCGGGCCTCCCGACTGGGCGGACTTGGCGTCGAATGTCGCTGACGCCGGTGTGAGCGGGCCGTTCTGCGGACCCGGCACGGGTGCCGGCAGCGGATCGGGCAGCCGGGGCGTGTAGGCATGGCCGGTGTCGAAGGGCTGCGGGTTGCCGCTCACCACGAGCCCCCCCTGGCTGTCGCGGACCTGGAAGAACACGCCGGCCAGACCGCCTCGATCGAGGCGGCCGCTCACCAGCAGGCCGCGGGTGAGCCCGTTGTTCAACGCCGTCAGCTGCTGGTCGACGCGACCGAAGAGGAACGACTGGAGGGCCCGGTAGCTGGCGACATCGGACACCACGAGGCCCACGACGACGAGGAGCACCAGCGTGCCGAGCAGCCGTTGGCGTAGCGAGAGCCTTCGCCTCGTCACCCCAGGACCGGGTCGGTGCCGCCACCGCATGATCAGGCCTGCGGGAGGCGGAGGCTGTAGCCCACCTGACGACTGGTGTGGATGAGCGGGGGGCCCAGCGGGTCGAGCTTCTTGCGCAGGTAGCTGATGTAGGTCTCGAGGACGTTGGGATCGCCCTCGAAGTCGTACTGCCACACGTGCTCGAGGATCTGCACCTTCGACAGGACCCGTCGCGGGTTGAGCATGAAGTAGCGAAGGAGGTTGAACTCGGTCGCAGTGAGGTGCACGAGGACGTCGCTGCGCCACACCTCCCGGGTGTCCTCGTCGAGGACGAGGTCGGCGAACTGCAGCTGGGCTCCCGACTCCGCCTCGCCCTGGGTCCGGCGCAGGATGGCGCGAGCCCTCGCCACGAGCTCCTCGAGGCTGAAGGGCTTCGTGACATAGTCGTCACCGCCGACGGTCAACCCCGCCACCTTGTCCTCGGTGGCGTCCCTGGCCGTCAGGAAGAGCACGGGGACCCGCAGCCCGTCGGTTCGCAGACGCCTCGTGACCTCCAGGCCGTCGAGATCGGGGAGCATCACGTCGAGCACGATCAGGTCGGGCCGGAAGGACGAGGCGGCCGCCAGGGCGGCCCGCCCCATGCTCGCCTCCTCCACCTCGAAGCCCTCGTAGCGCAAGGACGTCCCCACGAGGTCGCGGATGTACTGCTCGTCGTCCACCACGAGCACCCGCATGGCCGGCTCCGACCGCCGGGGAGCGCCTACCTTCCAGCTCATCACCCTCGATGATGTCAGGCCGACCTGGGAGCTGGCTGTGAACGGCGGCCCGAGGAGCACATTCACAGTGCATTCCCAGATGGGCAGTCCCAGACGGGGCGACCCCGGAGGTCCGGGTATGCTCCCGCCGGCGTGGTTCGGGTCGAGTTCATCAAGCAGGTCCGCCGGGCACGGACCTACATCGCCCTCGGGGTGCTCGCCCTCATCCCGATCATCATGACCGTGGCCCTCAAGCTCAACCCCCCGAGCCCATCGAGCAGCGAGCGCGGCTACTTCGAGGTGGCGACCCACTCGGGGATCAACGTGCCGCTGGCGGCGTTGACCGCGACGAGCGCCTTCCTGCTGGTCATCGTGGTCTCGCTGTTCGCCGGCGAGACGGTCTCGGGCGAGGCGACCTGGGGCACGCTGCGCTACCTCCTGGTGCGCCCCGTCTCCCGGCCCCGCCTCCTGGCCACCAAGCTGCTGGTGGCCTCGACGCTGTCGATCGTGGCGACCATCGTCATCTCCGTCGTCGCCCTCGTGGCCGGGATCATCGCCTTCGGCTGGCACCCGGTGCTGACGCCGTCGTTCCTGATCATCTCCCAGACCTCGGCAATCGGAAAGCTGGCGCTCGGCACGGTCTACGTGGCATGGACCATGGCGTCCTTCGTCACCTTCGCCTTCCTCCTGTCGACCCTGACCGACTCGGCGTTCGCCGCCGTGGCCGGCGGCGTGGGGCTGGGGATCGTGAGCCAGATCCTCAACAACATCTCGGCGCTCAACTTCATGAGCTTCGTCTTCCCCACGCACTACATCGACGCCTGGCATGGGCTGTTCTTCTCGCCGACCCGGACCGGTGACATGGTGAACGGGGTGCTCCTCGAGCTGCCCTACGTGGCGGTGTTCCTGGGCCTGGCCTGGTGGCGGTTCCTCCGCAAGGACGTGCTGAGCTGACCCCTGCCGGCGGTGACGACGCCGCCCCCGCCTCTGTAAATCCTCAGAGAACTCTGAGGTTCCTCCCAGGTCCACAGGAGCTTGAGCGGTAAGTATCTCTGCATGTCCTCACTGACCGCACCGACTCGCCCCGGCAGTTCCACCGCAGCGAAGGCCTCCTCCCGGGTGCTCATCCTCGGCGGCGACGGCTTCCTCGGGTGGCCGACGGCCCTGCACCTGTCCAGCCGGGGCCATCAGGTCGGTGTGGTCGACAATCTCTGTCGCCGGCAGTACGACGACGAGATGGGGGTCGACAGCCTCGTGCCCATCGCCAGCCTGGAGCGGCGGGTACGGGCGTGGACCGAGGTCACCGGGCTCGCCGTCACGCCCTACATCGGCGACATGATGGACCCGGACTTCGTGGAGAGGACGCTGACCGAGTTCCGGCCCGACGCCGTGGTGCACTTCGCCGAGCAGCGCAGCGCCCCGTACTCGATGATCGATCGGTCCCACGCCGTCTACACCCAGGTCAACAACGTGGTGGGCACGCTGAACCTCATCTACGCCATCGCCCAGATCGACCCCGACATTCACCTGATCAAGCTGGGCACGATGGGCGAGTACGGGACGCCCAACATCGACATCGAGGAAGGCTTCATCGAGATCCACCACCGGGGACGCAAGGACGTGCTGCCCTTCCCGAAGCAGCCCGGATCCTTCTACCACCTGTCCAAGGTCCACGACTCCCACAACATCGCCTTCGCCGTCCGGGCATGGGGACTGCGGGCGACCGATCTCCACCAGGGCATCGTCTATGGCCAGGAGACGCCGGAGACGATTCTGCACCCCGACCTCGCCACCCGCTTCGACTACGACGCCGTCTTCGGCACCGTGCTCAACCGTTTCGTGGTGCAGGCCAGTGCCGGCTACCCCCTCACGGTCTACGGGAAGGGTGGCCAGACCAGAGGCATGCTCGACATCAGGGACACCCTCGCCTGCGTGGAGCTGGCCCTGTCGAGCCCCGCGGCCGCCGGCGAGTACCGGGTGTTCAACCAGTTCACCGAGTCCTGGTCGGTGATGGACCTGGCCGAGATGGTCGTGGGCGCCACTGGCGGCAGGGCCCGGATCGAACCGGTCCCCGATCCTCGGGTCGAGGAGGAGGACCACTACTACAGGGCGGCGCACACCAAGCTCCTCGACCTCGGCTTGGTGCCCCACCTCCTGTCGGAGAGCCTCATCCGCTCGCTGCTGGCGGTGGCCGAGCGGAACGCGGCGCGCATCATGCCCGAGGCCATCCCGCCCACGGTCGACTGGCGTCGCACCGGGAGCCGGGTCGGAGCCGGCTAGACGCCCTCACCGTGCTCGGGGCACCGTCCCACCGACCGCACCGGGGTCACGAGGACGGTCAGCCGGCGCCCGCAGGACGGGCAGAACCGAGGCGGGTCCAGCGATCGGCGACACCCGGGACAGCGCTCAACGGGCTGGCCACAGCCGGTGCAGTGCGACCGCACGGCTCAGATGACGGGGCTGAGCGCCCCGATGGGCATCCGCAGGTCGGCGAGCATCCGGAGGTCCTCCTCCGCGGGACGACCCAGGGTCGTCAGGTAGTTGCCGACGATCAAGGCGTTGATCCCCGCGGTCATACCCATGGCCTGGAGCTGGCCGAGGGTGACCTCCCTGCCCCCCGCGTACCGGAGGATCACACCCGGTAGGGCCAGGCGAAAGAGGGCGATCCATCGCAGCGCCTCCATCGCTCCGACGACGGGCTGATCGGCCAGCGGCGTGCCGGGGCGGGGATTGAGGAAGTTGACCGGGACCTCGGCGGGGTCCAGCTCCCGGAGCTGACCCAGCAGCTCGAGACGCTGCTCGTCGCTCTCGCCCATGCCGAGGAGCACGCCGCAGCAGAGCTCCATGCCGTGCTCGCGCACCAACCGGCACGTCTCGGCCCGCTCCTCCCAGGTGTGGGTCGTCACGATCCGGCCGAAGAACGAGCGCGCCGTCTCGATGTTGTGGTTGTAGCGGTGGACCCCCGCGGCGGCCAGACGCCGGGCCTGGTCGACCGAGAGGATCCCGGCGCTCACGGCCACGTTGAGCCCGGTGCGCTCCCCCACCAGCGGCACCAGGTCGAGGATGCGCTGCAGCGTGCGCTCGTCGGGACCCCGCACTGCCAGCACGATGCAGAACTCCGATGCCCCCAGGCTGGCGGTCTCCTCGGCGGCGGCCAGCACCTCACCGGTGTCGAGGAAGGGCGTGGCCTTGACGGGCGAGTCGAACCGGGAGGACTGGCTGCAGAAGGCACAGTCCTCCGGGCAACCGCCGGTCTTGGTCGAGAGGATCCCCTCCACCTCGACCGTCGGCCCTCGCCAGGCCAACCTGACTTCGTGGGCCAGGGCCGCCAGGGAGGGGATCGCCTCGTCGGGGACCAGGGCCAGGGCGCCGAGCTCACCCTCGTCGAGCAGCCGCTTCTCGTCCAGCAGCGCGGCACCTGCGGCCGACAACACCGAACGAGCGGGGCGCGCCCCGGGGTCCGACGAAATGGGCACTTCTCGGGCGAGCGGCGTGCCCGCTTCCATGGGCTCGATGGTCACGGAGGCGACACGCTAGCGGCTGCTCGGGGCGGCGCTCGAAGGCGGGCGTGGGGCGCGGGCGGGAGCCGCCGTCCATTTCGCAGAGATTCGCAGCCGTGTCAGCCGAAGTTGGCCGCCCGTTCAGGTCTGGGTGCTGTGCTGGTGCACGTGGACGAGGTCAGCGCCGGCACCAGGGTCGAGGTTGTGAACCGCTTCACGGCCTCCTGGAGCCGGGGCTTCGTCGTCGCCGAGGTGCTCGAGAGCGGCTATCGCGTCGAGCGCCTCTCGGACGGGTGCGTGCTCCCGGCCGTGTTCTCCTCTGGGGACGTGCGCCCGGTGGACCAGCCCCAGCCGGCCTGAGGCCGGCCCGGGAGGCCGGCCCCGACGAGATAGCTCTCGGCGCTTCGCGCCCAGGCCCGCCCAGGAGGCCGGCGCCGACGACATAGCGGGCCCGGTGGCTCACGACAGGGCCACCAGGTCGGCGAGCTCGACCCGCCAGGCGTCCTCGACCCCGTCGGGCAGGAGCAGCACCCGCTCGGGGCGCAGCGACTCGACCGCCTCCTCGTCATGGGTGACGAGCACGACTGCTCCCTCGTAGCCGCCGAGGGCGCCGAGCACCTCGGCCCGACTGGCGGGATCGAGGGTGTTGGTGGGCTCGTCGAGCAGCAAGACGTTCGCCCCTGAGACCACGAGGGTCGCCAGCGCCAGCCTGGTCTTCTCTCCCCCGGAGAGCGTCCCGACGCGCTGGTCGACGGCATCACCGGAGAACAGGAAGGACCCCAGGACGCTGCGGGCCTCGGCCACCTCGAGACCGGCGGCGGCGGAGCGCAGGTTCTCGAGCACGCTCGCGTCGCTGTCCAGACGCTCATGCTCTTGGGCGTAGTAGCCCAGGCGGAGCCCGTGCCCAGGCGTCACCGTCCCCGTATCTGGCTCCTCCAGCCCCATGAGCACGCGCAGCAGCGTGGTCTTGCCGGCGCCGTTCAGGCCGAGCACCACGACCCGCGAGCCCCGGTCGATGGCCAGGTCGACGTCGCAGAAGACCTCGAGGGATCCGAAGGATTTCGAAAGGCCGGTGGCGGCGAGGGGTGTGCGCCCACACAGCGCCGGGCTCGGAAAGCGCAGTCGGGCGACGCGGTCGGCCCTGCGGACGTCGCCGACGCTCGCCATCAGCTGGTCGGCGCGCCGGGCCATGCCCTTGGCCGCCTTGGCCTTGGTCGCCTTGGCCCGCATGCGCGCCGCCTGGTCGCGCAGGGCCGTGGCCCGCTTCTCGGCATTGGCCCGCTCCCGCCGACGGCGGCGCTCATCGACCTCACGCTGGTCCAGGTAGGCCCGCCACCCGAGGTTGTAGACCTCGAGGGTGGCCCGATTGGCGTCGAGGTGGAAGACCCGGTTGACCGTCGAGCCGAGCAGGTCGGCGTCGTGGCTGATGACGACCAGGCCTCCGGTGTGGGCACGGAGGAAGTCCCGCAGCCAGGCGATCGAGTCCGCGTCGAGATGGTTGGTGGGCTCGTCCAGCAACAGGAGCTCCGCCCCACTGAACAAGACCCGAGCCAGCTCGATGCGGCGCCGCTGGCCCCCGGAGAGCGTCCGCAGGGCCTGGTCCAGGGACCGCTCGCCGATCGACAGGCTGGACGCGATCGTGCTGGCCTCGGCCTCGGCCCCGTAGCCCCCGAGGACATGGAAGCGATCTTCGAGGTCGCCATAGCGACGCAGCACCCGCTCCACCGCGACCGGGTCCGGCCCCGCCATGGCGGCGCGTGCCGACTCCATCTCGTGGGTGAGGTGGTCGAGCCCCCGCGCCGAGAGGATGCGCTGGCGGGCGGGTACATCGAGGTCACCGGTCCGGGGATCCTGCGGCAGGTATCCGATCGCCCCCGAGCGGGTCACCTCGCCGGAGGCCGGCGGGGTGTCGCCCGCCAGTGCTCTCACCAGCGTCGTCTTGCCGGACCCGTTGCGTCCGACCAACCCGATCCGGTCGCCGGCGGCGACGTGGAACGAGGCCGGCTCGAGGAGCAGGCGCGGCCCGACGCGCAGCTGCAGGTTGGTGGTGGTGAGCATGGTGAGGCTCCTCGGATGATCAGGAAAAACGGGTTGCGACCGACGCGGCCCGGTCGGGCGTCGGCGGCTGTTCGGCGATTCGACTATTCGGCCGAGAACCTCACGAGGGACAGGATATCGGCCCCGCTGAGCGAATCCTCTGCTTGTGCGGACCGAGGTGCGGCGGCGGCGGGCCCTGGTTGTCACCACGGTCGCCGTCATCGTGGCTGCCGGTGGGGCCGCCGTGCCTGGGGCCGTGTCGGCTTCTGCGAGCGCTGCTTCTTCCGCCTGGCAGCCCGAGGCCGCGACGTACGGCGTCGGGAGCACGAGCAACGTCGGGGTCACCATGGCCGATGGCACCGTGCTGCGGGTCGACGTCTACTACCCGACCGACCGGGCCACGGGAAAGGCCGCGGCGGGACCCTTCCCGGTGCTCCTCACCCAGACCCCTTACGGGAAGGGGTCCCTGGCCGACTCGTACTTCGTCCAGCGCGGCTACCTGGAGGTCGTGGCCGACGTCCGGGGCACCGGCGACTCCGCCGGCAGCTGGGGCCTGTTCGAGCCGGCCCAGGCCAGCGACGGCGCCGCCCTGGTCGGGTGGGTGGCGCGCCTGCCCCATTCGACCGGTGCCGTGGGCCTCTTCGGCGAGTCCTACATGGGCATCAACCAGTTCCTCACCGCCGCCCGGCTCGGGCCCGGCTCACCGGTCAAGGCCCTGTTTCCCGTCATCTCCGCCGACGACATCTACCGCGACACCGCCTTCCAGGGCGGTATCCCCGACACCGAGTTCGGCGGGCTCTACCTCGGCCTGACGGGGGCGCTCAACATGGCCAACCCCCCGCTCGAGAGCGCCATGGCCCCCGGCAGCGGCAGCGGCGCCAGCCTGCCCACCGTCGAGGCCCAGCACGCCCAGGGCCTGGCCACGTACCACGCGGCCAGCCTGGCCAACACCGAGAGCGGCGGTGACCAGGACTACGACGGCGCCTACTGGGGCGCCCGCAACCCTGCGAACGTCCTGTCGAAGATCGTCTCCGACGGCATCCCCGCATTCCTGGTGGGCGGCTGGTATGACCTCTTCCAGCGGGGCGAGCCGCTCAACTACGCCGGTCTCCAGAACGCCTGGGCCCACCGCCCCGTGGGGGCGCCCATGCGAGCCGACCAGCCCGTCACGGGTCGCTACCAACTCATGATGGGCCCGTGGTACCACCTGACCGCCGGACAGGGCGTCGACCTCCATCGCATCCAGCTCGAGTGGTTCGACACCTGGCTGCGGGGCGCGCCCACGGGCATGGGCCAGACCAGGACGCCACTCCATCTCTTCCAGCTGGGATCCAATCGCTGGACCGACGCCGCCACGTGGCCGCTGCCACAGGCCCGGCCCACCACCTACTACCTCTCCGCCGGGCCCTCGGGGTCGTCGGCGCCCTCGACCAACGACGGCACCCTTCGGCCCGGCCGCCCGGCCGCGGGCGGCCCATCTACCAGCAGCGGATCCGATCCGGTCCACTTCACCGGGGCCACGAACCCGTGCGACCGCCAGTCCGAGCAGTGGAGCATGGGCGCGCTGTCCCTGGCCACGAGCTCGGTGGGCCTCCCCGCCGAACCCTGCACGACCGACGACCGGGCCCTGCAGACAGGTCCGAACGCCCTCACCTACACCACCGGCGGCTTTGCGACCCCGACCGTCCTCGCCGGACCGATCGACGCCACCATCTACGCGACCTCGACGACGAAGGACGCCGAGTGGGTGACGACGATCGAGGACGTGGCGCCGAGCGGCACCTCCACGCCGCTGACGGCGGGAGCCCTGCTGGGCTCGTTTCGGGCCGTGGACGCGGGGAAGAGCTGGTACGGCCCGGGGGGCGTGCCGCTCCTGCCGTACCATCCGTACACCCAGGCCTCGGCCACTCCCGTGACGACCGGCTCGGTGACCCGATACGACGTCGAGGTCTTCCCGACCGTCGCCGTGCTCGCCCCCGGGCACCGCCTCCGCCTGACGATCACCACCTCGGACACCCCGCACCTCGGTCCCACGCCGGCGCAGCTGGCGAATCTCCTCGGGGGCGCGTACCAGGTCCAGCGCAACCCGGCGGCGGCCTCCTTCGTCGAGCTGCCCCTGGCCCCGGCGGCGTCGCTCGCCGCGCCCTGCGGCCTCTGCCACTAGCCCGACGGGGTCGACCCCGCCTACGGTCGCGCCGCGACGACAGCCGGCCCGGAGGCCGGCCGGGAAGGCCGTGGAGCTGCGAATGGACTCGTTTGCCGGGAAGTTGGCCGTTGTCACCGGAGGCGCCTCCGGCATGGGACGGGAGCTGGTCCTCCAGCTGGCGGCCGAGGGATGCTCGGTCGCCACATGCGACATCGACCCCGCCGGCGTGAGCGAGACGGCCGGTCGAGCCCCGGCCGGGAGCCGCATCACGACGCACGTGTGCGACGTGTCGATCGAGGCCGACGTCCTGCGTTTCCGCGACGAGGTGACGGCCCAGCACGCAACCGATCATCTGAACCTGGTGTTCAACAACGCCGGCATCGGAGGGGGCGGCAGCTTCATCGCCGACGAGCGAGCGGATTGGGAGCGGACCTTCGCCATCGACTGGTGGGGCGTCTACTACTGCACCCGAGCCTTCCTGCCCCTGCTGATCGCCGGTGACGACGGCTACCTCGTCAACACGAGCAGCGTGAACGGGTTCTGGGCGTCGCTCGGTCCCGGCGTCCCCCACACCGCCTACAGCACGGCCAAGTTCGCCGTGAAGGGCTTCTCCGAAGCCCTGATCGAGGATCTCAGGATCCACGCGCCCCACGTCAAGGTGGCGGTCGTCATGCCCGGCCACATCGGGACCGACATCGTGGTCAACTCCCGCCGCATCCTCGGCAGCCCCGAGGTCGACGACATACCCGACGCCGATCTCGAGCAGATGCGAGACCAGATCGCCATGCGGGGACTGCCGGCGGACGACATCTCGGCGGACCAGCTGCGCCAGATCGTCAAGATGATGGTCGAGGGCTTCCGTGAGAGCGCACCACTCACGGCCGCCGAGGCGGCGACGATCATCCTGGACGGCGTTCGGGCCGGACGCTGGCGGATCCTCGTCGGCGACGACGCCAAGGTTCAGGACTCACGAGTCCGAGCCGACCCCGACGGGGCCTATGACCACGGCGGCACCGACTTCGGCACCGCCCTGCTCGGTGCCCGCCCCGACGACCAGACGGTCTAGGGTCCGCGCAGGCGATAGGTATCGATCGGTTCGTCGAAGCCCTTGAGGGAACGAGCCGGTTGTGGTTCGAAGCTGAAGGCGTCGGCTGAGGCTCGTCGTACCTCGTCGGAGACGAGGGCGGTCTCGCCAGCAGCGACGCCGACCAGACGCGCCGCCAGGTTGACGGTCTCGCCGTAGTAGTCGCCGAAGAGGCCGACGACGGCCCCGTGCGCAAGACCCACACGCACCGGATAGGGCGACAGCTCGAGCAGGTCGAGCGCCACCTGGCACGCCTGAGCAGGTTCGTCGAACACGAACATGGCCTCGTCGCCGATCAACTTGACAACGCGACCACCGGCGCCGGTCACCACGTCCCAGACCAGCTCCTCGAACTGACGCACCATCTGCGCCAGCCCGGCCACCGACCCAGCCCGGACGGCCTCGGTGGAGCCGATCATGTCGGCGAAGCCGATGCTCAGTCGCCGCGTGACGGCGGCCACGTCCTCGTCGGTTGACCACATCTGGTAGGCGACGAGCACGAGGTGACGCCGGAGGACGGCGTTGACGGCGTCAAGGAACCGAGGCAGCAGGTCACGCGCGACGGTGGTGAAGTCCGCAGTGACCTTGGAGTAGCCGCTCCCTCCCTTCAGGCTCGGGACCTCCACCCCGATCCGTAGGGCGTTCACCACCGCTTCGGCCATGCGCGCCACAGAGGAGCCGACGACGCGCGTGACACCGAGCGCGGAGTCCTCGCCCACCATCGCCGAGAAGCCCGCGAAGAGTCGCAGGGCCTCGGCCGCGTCGGGTGTGACCTCGAGCGGGATAGGTCCCGACACGGGAAGGCCCAGCGCCAGCCAGAGGCGTCGCACAGCCCGAGGATCGAGTCCCGACAGCTCGGCGAAGTCGTCGAGTCCGTAGGCCTCTCCTGGCGGCCGGATCGACAGGTCGAGAGAGAGGCTTCCGAGCCCACCGATGCGCGACGCCCGCACGGCCTGCTCAACACTCGCCCCCAGCTCGAAGACATGGCCGAGGAGACGCAGCCGGTCTTCGGGATACGGAGCAGAGGGGTCGTAGAGCCCGAGCCGCTGGAGCTCGGCCTCATCGGGGATCTCGGCCATCCCCGTATCTCAGCACCTCCCGGGCACGCGCAGGCGCCCGGTCAGCTCGGAGCTATGCGAGCGGTGCGTCGGTGTTGAAGGTGTCGACGACCATCTTCAGCTTGCCGTCGGTGTCCCTCCGCCAGACCGCCACGTACTTGCCGTTGTCCACCATCGGATCGGCACCAGGTGGCTGCATCCCCAGGGTGTAGCGCCCGACCTCGATCTCCAGGTCGCCACCCTCGAGCACATCCATTGTCTCGAGCTTGAGCGATTGCGCACCTGCGGCGAACATCTCCTTGCCGAAGGCCTCGATACCGGGCCGCCCCTCGATCATCGGCGCGTTGGGCGCCAGGAACTTGGCGTCTGCAGTGTAGAACCCGGCCATCGCCGCGGCATCGTGATTCGTGAATGTCGTGGAGTAGTCCTCCGCGAGCCCCGCTATCTCGGCTCTGCTCATCTCGCCCCCCTTTTGTCCCAAGCGGGGCCGACGAGGTGACGGCCCGCTCGCCTCACCCGAGTCTCCCGCCGCCCAGTGATGCTGTCAACCCTCACGCTGCAGATCGACGCAGCGCCGACGAAGATGCGAACCTGACGACTCAGGCCGTCTTGCCCGATTCGACCCAGCGCTGGACGACCTGCACCTTCTCCGCCGGCCACGCTCCGTCGCACGGCATCGACCCGTTGGCCAGTCGCTCGAGGATGTCGTCAGCCCGCCCGCTCACGTCGTCATAGGACCAGAGGTCGAAGGCGGCCTTCATCGACTGCCGGTCGCGCTGGCGAAACAGCGGCTTGATGTGCTTGGCGAAGCTCACCGTCTCGTCGGCCGCAGGCAAGATCACGGGCTGTTCGTCGCCATCGTCCGCGGAGGACATGGCCGAGACCCTACTGCCCGGAGGGCCGGCGGTGCCCCAACTCCAATGTGGCATGGGCATGTGCTCGGGAGGCTCGGCGCCGGCCTGGGAGTTCTCGAGAGCGAGGCGCGACCCCCACTCGATGTAGGAGGCGAAGGCGGAGCGGAACTCCGGATCCCTCGGCATCCCAGTCTCGTCGGCAGAACGAAGGATGAGGGTCACCCAGCGGGCGCGCTTCTCCTCGGTGAGCCCCTTGCCGATGTGCTGGTGCACCATCCGCGAGTAGCCGCCGTACTGTTCGCTGTACGCCGGGGGTCCGCCGAACACCTCACCCAGCCACTTGGCCACCCGATCGGGGTGATCGGGCGACATGTTGGCGAACAGCGGGGCCAGCAGCGGGTCCTCGGGCACATACCGCTCGTAGAACAGCCGGGTCATCCGAGTGAGCGCGGGAAGGCCCCCGCACCACTGGAACATCGTCGGCTCGCGGTCGGAGTCAGGGACCGGATCATGGAAGTCCACGTACCAGTGCATGCCACTGCAGAAGGGCTTGTTCCGCGACTGTCCGCAGCGACACAATGCGTAGTGCTCGTGCGACGCACCCTCGTTGCGTGCCGCGTCAGCGCCGCCTTCTCCCACCAGGGCGATCCCGCCGGTGATGCGGTAGGGACCGTCCTTGGACACCTCGACGGTCTGCGGGCGGTGGTTGTCCCAGTCGACCTGGTCGCGAACCTCCTCGCCATCGATGGCGAAGCTGAGCGCGCCGGAAGGACAGTCTCGGACGGCCCGGATGATCTCGTCCATCCGGCCTCCGCTCGGCGCCACGAAAGGTTCCTCGTCGGCCCGGAACACGGCCGACAGGCGATCGGAGCACAGGCCCGAGTGCTGGCATGTTCCCCGGTTGTCGAGGATCGTCACCTGCTGCCCGACATAGGTGTCACGGCGGTCGGGGACCCGCTTCGGATCCTTTGCTGCGGTGAAGCCGTTGCTGGCGTGGCTGCCGTCGCAGAACGGCTTGATGGCCGAGCCACCACACCGGCACAGTGCCATCGTCGGGCGGGACGGGAGCGCCTCTCCCAGCCAGCTACGAAGGTTCTCGGCGTTGGTGACGAGATACGGTCCGTCCGGTGCGGGCTCGATCCTCGGCGCAATGCCGGCCTGCAGGCTCCTCAGCTCCTCCATCCGGGCGTCACCCTCATCGGGGTCGAGCTGGCAGGCGAGGTCCTGCAACGCCGCCGTCGCCTCGAGCAGCGCACTCCTCGCTGCCGAGTCCGTGCTGACACCGCTGCAAAGCCGGGTTGCCTCCTCGGCGAGGTGCCACACCTCCTCGTTCACGGACCCCGTTGTGGCGA
>DASXYV010000521.1:0-2736 GCA_036502305.1 Acidimicrobiales bacterium | reverse complement strand
GTCCGCCGTGATGCTCGATGACCCGCGCGGACGCGACGTTGCCTGCTTCGCACACGACAAGGACACGCTCGAACCCTCGCCGCGCTGCTTCGCGCAGCACCTCGCCCAATGCCCAGGTCGCGAGGCCGCGACCGCGGCACGAGGGTCGTATCCCGTAGCCGATGTGCCCGTTCTCGGCGCTCTTCGGATGCTCCTCGTAACGGAGCCCGATCCCCCCCACGACGTCCTCGCCCTCGACGATCCACCAGCTCTGCCCCAAGGGGTGGGACGACCGGCTTACCCATGCAGCGAACGCCGCGGGCGTGCTCGTGTCGTCGTCCGGTTCGAGATCGAACCCGTCCTCGTGAAGCCCTGGACCCCACTCTTCATGCGCCGCGAGCCACGCCTCGCGGAGATCGACGGTAGGGGCGACCAGTTGCCGAATGCAGCGGATGGTAGCCCCGCCGGGTGGATTCGTAGGCGGCCCGGGACGGCGGGGAATCGCCCGGGGGGTCCCAGACGGGCTCGTAGGAGGGTGGCGGTCATTCATGCCCTCCCAGCCCAAGTCACCTCTTTCAAGTGATGCAGTCCTCAGTCGTGGTGGCGATGGTTCCAAGGAACACGCGACGTGATCGGAGTACAGATGGCGGACGTACCGAAGGGTTTCAACACCCCGATCCCGGCGAAGGTCATGACACCGGACAGGGTCGAGACCCGGCTCGGGACACTCGAGTTCACCGACGGGTTCCCGACCCCCGGAACGGCCGAGATGCTGTACGACCACCTCGACTTCGTGCGGGCCGTCGAGGTGTTCCTCAGCTGCATCCCGGCAGCATCCCTCGAGGGGATGCGCCGCGGGATGGCAGAGCTCGGCATCGAGCACCGCCACCAGGTCGCGATCGTCGGCAATCTCGACGCCCGAACCATGTTCTTCTACCTCGCCACCGTGAACACCCCGGCCATGGCGCTCAAGATTCCCGGCGTCGGATCGCAGTACGCCCTCGTCGAGCACGACAGCCATGGCAACCATCTCGACGGCGCCACCAGCTACCGGCTCACGCTTCCACCCGACGCTCCTGCCAAGGACTTCTGGTCCGTGGTCGCCTACGACCCCCAGACCCGCTCCGAGCTCCAAAGCGGCCAGGCACTCCCCAGCCGCAACAGCCAGCGCGACCAGCTCCGCTACCACGACGACAGATCGATCACGCTCACCCTCGGGCCAGAGTCTCCTGAGGACAGCCAGAGCACCTGGATCCAGACGGTGGCCGGCAAGAAATGGTTCGCGATCCTGCGCCTCTACGGGCCGCTCGAGCCGTGGTTCGAGCGCACCTGGGTACCGGGCGACATCGAACCGATCTGACGACCTCCTCGGTCCGTCCTGATTCCCGCCACGTGAGGACAGCGGCTGACGCCGAGGCCCACTGACCAGGGGAAGGGCGTCCTCAGCCCTTGAAGAGGTACTCGGCGCCGGCGGTGGCCTCGTCGTCGCCCTCCGGTAGGAGGACGGCCAGCTCGTGGGCCAGGTCGTCGGGTACGCCCTCGTCGACCAGGCGGAAGGCGACCTCGCGGGCCGGCTCGACCCAGGCCTTGTCACGGCGCAACGACGCCAGGCGCAGGTCGTTGCGGCCCTTCTGGCGGACGCCCATGATCGTGCCCTCGCCCCGCAGCTCGAGGTCGACCTCGGCCAACTCGAAGCCGTCGGTGGTCCGTTCGAGGGCGGCGAGCCGCTCCTCGGCCTCGGGCGTGGCCCCCGCGCCGAGGAGGTAGCACCACGACTCCGCCGCCCCCCGGCCGACCCGGCCCCGTAGCTGGTGGAGCTGGGCGATCCCGAACCGATCGGCGTCGACGATCACCATGACCGACGCATTGGGTACGTCGACCCCGACCTCGATCACGGTGGTGGCCACCAGCACGTCGACCAGGCCCGCCCGGAAGGCGGCCATGACCGCTTCCTTGTCCTTGGCCGTCACCCGGCCGTGCAGGAGGGCCAGGCGCAGACCGGCCAGCTCGCCGGCGCCCAGCTCGTCGAAGGTCTCCTGGGCGGATCGCACCTCCAGCTTCTCCGACTCGTCGATGAGGGGCGCCACCACGTAGGCCTGACGGCCGGCCCCCACCTCCTCCCGGACCTTGGCCCAGGCGTTCAGCTCCTCGAGGGGCCCTCGCGCCCAGACCGTGCGGACCGGCGTCCGTCCAGGGGGCAGCTCGTCGAGCACGCTCACGTCGAGGTCGCCGTAGACGGTCATGGCCGCCGTCCGGGGGATCGGCGTGGCCGTCATGACGAGAACGTCCGGAACCGGCCCACCCTTGTCCCGCAGCGCCGCCCGCTGCTCCACGCCGAAGCGGTGCTGCTCGTCGATGACGGCCAGGCCGAGCGAACGGAAGGCCACCCGGTCCTCGATCAGCGCGTGGGTGCCGATCAGGATGTCGACCTCGCCGGCCGCCAGCGCGGCACCGAGGCGGGTGCGCTCGGCGGCGGTGGTGCGGTTCGTGAGCAGCTCGACCCGCACCGGCCGGTCGCCGAACAGGTTCTCGTCGTCGGCCAGGGTGAGACCCTCGAGGGTGGCCCGCACTCCGAGGTGGTGCTGCTCGGCCAGCACCTCGGTGGGGGCCATCAACGCCCCCTGGTGACCGCTCTGGACGGCGAGCAGCAGCGAGCTGACGGCCACCAGCGTCTTCCCCGAACCCACGTCGCCCTGGAGCAAGCGGTGCATGGGGACGGGCGCAGCCATGTCGGCGGCGATCTCGTCGACGGCCCGC
>DASXYV010000520.1:0-1668 GCA_036502305.1 Acidimicrobiales bacterium | reverse complement strand
CCGACCTCGTCGGTCGAATGCACGTGGGTGCCCCCGTCCGCCTGGCGGTCCAGCCCCTCGATGTCGACGACCCTGACCTCGGTCACCGACTCGGGGATGCGATTCACCTTGGTGCGGATCAGGTCGGCGTCGGCCAGCGCCGACGACCGGGGCAGGAACTCGACCTCGACCGGCCGAGCCGCTGCCAGCTCGGCGTTGACGAGATCCTCCGCGGTGGCCCCGAAGGCGTCTGGGAGGGGATCGAACTCGAAGTCCATCCTGGCCGCCAAGGGCTCCATGTTGCCGCCGGTGACGGCCTTCCCCCAGCGGTGCCAGATCACGCCGCACAGCACGTGGAGCGCGGTGTGGGTGCGCATGAGCTCGTGTCGCCGCTCCCAGTCGATCTCCCCCTCGACCGCCTGGCCCACCGTCAGGTCGTCCCGCTCGACGGCGTGCCAGACGGTCTCCTCGTCACCAGGTTCCCGCCCGTGCGTCACGCCGAGCACACGGACCCCGCCGAGACGCCCAGTGTCATGGGGCTGGCCTCCGCCGGTCGGGTAGAAGGTGGTCTGGTCGAGGGCGACGGCGCCCGGGCGGAGGTCCGTCACGGTCGCCGAGAACCGCCGGATGTAGGCGTCCCGGAGGAAGAGGAGCTCGGTCATGCCCTCGATTCTGCCTGCTGTACGTCCGCGCAGAAATCGCAGCTCAGCGCGCCATCCTGGCCCCTCCCATCCACGCCGGGCTTGACAACAGCCTGGCTATAACCCCATTATAACCCCATGCCGAAGATCAACGTGTATCTCCCCGACGAGCTGGCCGACGCCGTGCGGGATGCGCAGGTCCCGGTGTCGGCCATCTGCCAGTCGGCGCTCGAGCGAGCCGTGCGTGAGGTGAGCGCCCTGCGCGGCTCGGAGGAGGCCCCGACCACGGAGCGGGACTTTGGGCCGTTCACCAGGTTCACCCCCCGCGCTCGCCAGGCCGTGGCCCTCGCCCAGGACGAGGCCCGCGAGCTGGGCCACGAGGCGGTCGGCCCCGAGCACATCCTGCTCGGCGTGCTCGACGAGGGCGGCAACCTGGCCCTCGAGGTGTTGGAAGCGCTGGAGGTCGAGCCCGACGACCTGCGCAGCGAGCTGATGGCCTCGATGGAGGGTCCGTCGGAGAAGGCGCCGGGGCAGGTTCGGTTCGCGCCGGTGGCCAAGAAGGTGCTCCAGGCGGCGCTGCGCGAAGCGCTCGGGCTCGGCCACAATTACATCGGCTGCGAGCACCTGCTTCTCGGCCTGGTTGTCACGGAAGAGGGTCTGGCCAGCAAGGTGCTGCGGCGCATGGGTGTCGAGCTGCGTACGACGCGTCGCACGGTCATGACCGCCCTGGTCGAACACGTCCACCGGCGCGGGCAGCAGTCCACCCCGCCCGCCGCGCCACCGTCGGCACTGGATGAGATCCTGCGGCGGCTCGACGAGATCGAGCGCCGTCTGGCCAACTAGGCAGGGTCCGACCTCCCGCACGTAAGGCCAGCTAGTGCGGGCCGATGAGTTCCGGGCGCTCCCCTCGTCGTACTGACATGTCGACTCAAGTGCTGGGCCCCGTATCATCTACAGGCGTGACCATGCCGTCCCATGCCCTCGCGCCCGACGACCTCGAGGGCCACCGGCGCGAGCTCACCGCCTACTGCTACCGGATGCTCGGCTC
>DASXYV010000519.1:0-2204 GCA_036502305.1 Acidimicrobiales bacterium | reverse complement strand
GAGACCAAGCTCGCCTCGGTCACGCCGTAGGCCCCGCTGAAGGTCTGGATACCGAACCGCTCCCGGACGACGCGGTCGACCTCGACGGGGAGGGGGACGGCGGCCATCAACCGGAGCGTCCGGTTGGCCTCGGGGCGCCCGGACCGTGGCATCTCCGGCCGGTCGACGTCGTGGGCAAGGAGATAGGCCATCGTGCCCAGGCTCGAGGTGATGGTGGCTCCCACCCGGTTCATCTCGGGCCAGAAGCCAGAGACCGAGAACCGCCGGTAGATGGCTGACCGTCCTCCGTAGATGAGAGCCCCGAGCACAGCCGTCGTCAACGCGTTGAAGTGGAACAGGGGAAGCGGCGTCCACACGACGTCGTCCGGCGTACGGTTCCAGCAGATGCCTATCTGGCGGGCCAGGGCGGCGTGGTAGTTGTGGCTCAGCATGCAGCCCTTCGAGGGCCCGGTCGTCCCGCCCGTATAGATGAAAGTGCCGAGATCGGACGGCCGGCAGTCGACACGCGGCGCGTCGGCGGGCGCCTCGAGGAGATCAGCCCAGCGGTGGACCTTGGCCCCGGCCATCGAGGGGACGTCAGCGCCGGAGCCGTCGTCTGCTCCCCGGTCGACGACGACCACGTGCTCGAGAGCCTCGACCTCGCCGACCACGTCGGCGGCACGATCGACCAGGTCCCTTTCCACGACCAGGACCCGGGAGCCCGAATCCTGGAGCTGGTGCCGGAGGTAGTAGCCCTTGAAGGCCGTGTTGATCGGGACGCCGATGGCGCCGCCGCGCACCGCTCCCCACCACGCCAGCAGCGCCTCGGGGGAGTTGTCGACCAGGGTGGCAACACGCTCGCCCTTGGTCACGCCGAGGTCACCCAGGGCGTTGCCCAGCCGGTTCGCCGTAGACGCCACGCCGGCGGCCGTGAGCTTGGTCCCGCAGACGTCGAGGTACTCGCCGTCCGGGTCGTCGTCCAGGCGTCGGTCCAGGAGCTGGTTGATGGTGTGCTGCTCGTCGCTGATCCACACCGGGTCGGACATAGGGCCTCTTCACTCCCTCCATACCCACGGCCACCGCCGGCCCTGCTGCTTGCGCACCCCGTGGTCGGCGGTGAAGGCTAGATACTGTATACAGAAGGGAGCCCCGTATGGCAGACGACGGCACCGGGCACGAAGGCGAGGTGCGGTACGCCGAGCGGATGTTCCCCGCACCCGTCGACCACGACATCGCCGAGGAGGACCGGGCCGTCTCGACTGTCCAGTCGGGCGTGGACACGGCGCGTCTCGGGGGCTGGGAGAACGAGCGGTGGTACCAGGGCGGCGGGAAGATGGGCGAGAAGGCCGTCGAGTCCATCGTCGTCTATCCCCCGACCCGGGGGCTCCAGACCCAGGGAGACCCCTTCGAGCCGGTGAAGATCGGCATTCTGATCGACATGGACCTGGGCCAGCTCCTCGCCGACTGGATCGATCCGACGATCCTGGCCATCGAAGATGCCCTCAACGAGGGTGTGTACGACCGTCCCGTCGAGATCTTCACCGTCGACGCCCGCGGGCTGCCCCGCGAGAACTACCGCAAGGTGATCGCCGGCTACCGCCGCCTCGTCGAGGAGGGCTGTGTGGTCGTGATCGGACCCATGATCTCCGACAACTCGGTGGCCCTGAGAGACACCATCAACGCAACCGGCGTTGCCTGCATCGGCTGGACGGGGGCGGTCCGCTTCTCGGGTGACTACTGCTTCACGGTCGCCAACGGCGACATCCCCATCGAGGGCCGGATGTGCGCCGGCTGGTGCGCGCAGGAGGGCCACACCGAGGTCGGCTTCTTCTGGGAGCGGGGATCATCGGGGTCCGATTACGCCGATTTCTTCCGCTCAGCGGCGCGCGACGAGGGACTGGAGATCGTGAAGGAGGTAGCGCTCGGGCCCAACCCGCGCGATCTCGAGCGCCACCTCGCGACCATGCGCCGCCTGGGCGCCGAGGCCATCGTCTATCTCGGCTACGGCTACAGCACCTTCCACTTCGCGCGGGCGTTCAAGGCGATCGACTGGGACCCGCCGAGAATGATGGGAACGGCGTTCATGTTCTACTCGAACTCGAACGCGTGGGCCGAGGGCCTCGAGGGCTGGCACGGGGTCGACCAGCTGGGCGAGGACGGGGCGAACCCCAACTACGAGGCCATGCTCGAGCGCTTCGGCGTCCGCTTCGGCCGGACCTCGAGGA
>DASXYV010000518.1:0-1811 GCA_036502305.1 Acidimicrobiales bacterium | reverse complement strand
ATCCATCAGTCCTCCCCCCGAGGAGATCCGTCCATCACAACGAGCGCGGCCGGCTGGCCGCCAGGCCCGACCACTGTCAAGCCCGCCTCTTTGGCAAGACCGGCGAGATCGCCGTCCCGGGTGAGCCAGTCGCCGTAGGCGTAGACGAGTACCCGGTCGCAGCTCTGGCGAAGCCGCTCCCGCAGGGCGGCGGCGCGCGCTTGATCGGTCTCGAGCAGGCGGCCCGGCATGAGAATGGCCAGCGCGAAGCGCCGCCCCTCGACCCAGAGCTGATCGCTGTCGAACATGTCGCCGCTGACGAAGTTGTCTGCGTCGCCGGCGTGGAGCTGGCGGGCGTGCTCGATCCGCTGCGGGTCGACGTCGACTCCGAAGGGGACGACGCCCGGGGCCGCGGCCGCCAGCCGCTCCAACAGGGCTCCGTTGCCGCAGCCGAGATCGATGACGTTGCCCCCTCCTTGCCCGAGGGCGGCGACACCAGCTTCGACGACCGGGCGATGGGCGTCGTGCATGGCCCCCACGGATGAGAAGCCGTTGTCGGTCGCGTACCACTGGGGCCGGGGATGGAGGCGAACGGCGTTCTCCAGGCCCCTCCGGAATCCTCGGCTCTCGGTCAGGCGAAGCCTCACCGGCACCTCGAACGGGAACGCCAGACCCCGCACGCCCTCGGCAGGGTGGGCGCTTCCCCGACGCCGCACGACGTAACGCCGCGTCGTGGCGTCGGTCCGGGTGGACACCTTGAGCACCGGTGTCTTGACCTGGGCGATGCCGTGGAGGGCCGACCACTCCACCGACCAGGAGAGGATCTCGGTCAGCCAGTCCATCTCCTCGGCGAAACCGGCCTGGCGGCCGACCTCGACCAGACGTGCACCGAGGTCGACTGTCGCGGCACAGTCGAGGCGGCACGGAAGATGGGGCACGGCGCGGACGCCCATCCATCGCCACAAGATGTTGGCCTCCGGTGGACCGCTGGCCTCGATGGTCGTCGTTCCCGGGACGGCGCCAGCGGTCGCCGCGGCCATCGGCCACGTCGTGTCGACCATCGCGTCGTCCACCCACACTCGCCGGAAGAACTCTCGACAGCACGGTGGATAGCCCAGGTGGTCTCCGATGGCCTCCTGATCGCCGGCATCCCAAGCCGCCTTGAAAGTAGCCACGTCAGCGGGACGGCCCACCACGAAGCGGAACACGAATGGCTGGCCCGCCTCGACCGGCACCCCCGTGGCCGAATAGGGCTGGCCCGAGATACCCATCATCTCGATCGGGAGGGCGTTGAGGCCCTCCTCGGCCCAGCTGGCACCCATGCCGAGGAACTCCTCGGGGGAGGCCATGGTGACCGAGCAGGAGCGGACGCCAGCCAGCACCGCCCGCCACTCGGTCTCGGCCCACGCCGTGGCAATGCGCTCGAGGCGCGGACGCCACACCCGCTCGGCCCCGTCGTTCACCCAGGCCAGGCGGGTGAAGTCCGGCAGGGTGAAGTCGAGGCGCTCCATCCGTGCCGGCCGGTGGGCTGCCCCCGGGATGGCCGTCTCCGCGGGCGGGTGCGCGGCCAGGGAATCTGCGGCGTCGGGCGTGGTCAGGGTCTCAGCCATCGCCGTGCGGGCTGTCTCCATGCGGGATGTCGCCGTGGCTCCCGCCGCCGGCGGACACCGCAGCCAGGTCTCTTCCCTCGGTTATCCATCTGCGGGCACCGGCGATGGTGAAGGACTGACCGGCGCTCCACAGATCGAGAAACGCGCTTTCGATCTGGCGACGCTCGGGGCTGGTGGACAGCGGCTGCTGGCCGTCATCGAGCATCTTGTCCTCGAGGTGAC
>DASXYV010000517.1:0-10364 GCA_036502305.1 Acidimicrobiales bacterium | reverse complement strand
TGGCCGGCTACCTGGGCCCGTTCCTGGAGCGGCAGCGGTGGTTTGCCCGCAGCGAGCAAGAGGTCGGGTCGCCCCAGATCGTCGAGGCCGAGGTCATCAGGCCAGGCCGTCCCCGCCTCACCGACCTCGTCGTCGAGGTCGGCGGCGCCACCTACCACGTGCTGGTTGGGGTGCGCGAAGAGCAGGAGGCTCTGGGCATCCTGCGCGGCCAGGAGCACGCGATCCTCGGGCCGCTCGAGGACGCCGACGGGCACGCGCTCGCCTACGCCGCGCTGGCCGACCCCGAGCTCGCCCTCCAGCTGCTCGAAATCGTCTCCGCCGGCAACCAGCAGGCCACCCGCGTACGGTCCGTGGGCGCCGAGCAGTCCAACACCTCGTTGGTCTACGACGACCGGCTGATCATGAAGGTGTTCCGCCGCCTCCAGGCGGGCCCCAACCCCGACGTCGAGGTCACCCTCGCGCTCGACGAGGTCGGGTTCAACCACGTCGCCGCGCCCGTGGCGGTCTGGCGCCGGGATCCGTGGGATCTGGCGCTGGTCCAGGAGTTCCTCGCCGGCGGCAGCGAGGGGTGGGCGCTGGCACTCACCTCGCTGCGCGATCTGTACGCGTCCGATCCCGCCATCCCTCCCGAGGCGGCGGGCGGTGACTTCGGAGCCGAGGCCGGCCGCCTCGGGGAGATGACGGCCAAGCTCCACCTGGCCCTGGCCGAGGCGTTCGGACGGCACCCGGCCGACCCGGCGGAGTGGGCGCGATCCATCCAGCAGCAGGTAGACGCGGTGCCTGCGTCCGAGGGGGTGTCCAGTCGGGCCGTGGGCTCGATCCTCGACGACCTCCGGGCGGTGCGCGACCCGGGGGTTGCCATCCGCGTCCACGGCGACTACCACCTGGGCCAGGTCATGCGGGGCGAGGTGGGGTGGTACGTGCTCGACTTCGAGGGCGAGCCGGCCCGGTCGCTGGAGGAGCGGCGCCAGCTGCGCTCCCCGCTCCGGGACGTGGCCGGCATGCTGCGGTCGTTCCAGTACGCGACCGCCCTGGCCGCCGAGGAGCGAGGCCCCGCCGGACAGGCGGACGTGGCCGAGCTGGCCGTGGCGTGGGAGCAGCGCAACCGGCGGGCGTTTCTCGACGGCTACGGTTCGGTCGGGCACCTGATCGAGCTGGTGCCGAGCGGGCCCGACTTCGAGGTCGTGCTCGCCGCCTTCGAGCTGGAGAAGGCGGCCTACGAGCTGTGCTACGAGCTCGCCTATCGGCCGGCGTGGGCGCATATCCCCCGTGAGGCGCTCGAGCGGCTGCGAGGAGAAGGATGACCATGGCCAGGGAAGCGGGCGGACCGGCAGGCCGGCCCAGTGAGCTCGACCGCCTCCTCAACGGTGAGCACGCCGATCCCCACCGCGTCCTCGGACCGCACGGCTCGACGATCCTGGCCCTGCGGCCGGACGCCTCGGCCGTCCGGCTGGTGCTGCACGACGGCCGAACGGTCGACATGACCAGGCTCCGTGCGGGCGGGCTGTTCCTGGCCGATCTCCGCGACGTCGACGGCTACGTGATCGAGGCCGAGTTCGAGGGTGGCGCGACCGTGCGCTACGACGACCCGTACCGGTTCTGGCCGACCATGGGAGAGGTCGACCTTCACCTGCTCGGGGAGGGGCGCCACCACCGGCTCTGGGAGGTGCTCGGCGCCCACCACCGCGAGCATCAGGGGGCCTGGGGCACGGCCTTCGCCGTGTGGGCCCCCGCGGCCCGATCTGTGCGGGTCGTGGGCGACTTCAACGGCTGGGATGGTCGGGTCCACCCGATGCGCTCGCTGGGCTCGTCCGGAGTGTGGGAGCTGTTCGTCCCCGGCGTCGCGGCCGGATCGCGCTACAAGTACGAGATCCTCACCGCCGATCGACAGCTGCGGCTCAAGGCCGATCCGATGGCGAGGCAGGCCGAGGTCCCCCCTGGCACGGCGAGCGTGGTTCCCGATCCGCAACCCCATGCGTGGTCCGACGGCGACTGGATGCAGGCCCGCGCGTCATCGGGATGGCTGGACCGGCCCCTTGCGGTCTACGAGATGCACGCCGGCTCGTGGCGACGTCGGCCCGACGAGGAGCCTCTGAGCTACCTCGATCTGGCCGCTGAGCTCCCCCGGTATCTGGTGGAGATGGGCTTCACCCACGTCGAGCTCATGCCCTTGGCCGAGCACCCCTTCGGTGGCTCGTGGGGCTACCAGGTCACCTCGTACTACGCCCCGACCGGACGGTACGGCAGCCCGGACGGGCTCAAGGCGCTCGTCGAGGCGCTGCACGGCGCAGGCATCGGGGTGATCGTCGATTGGGTGCCTGCCCACTTCCCCCGCGACGACTGGGCCCTGGCCCGCTTCGACGGCAGTGCGGTCTACGAGCACGAGGACCCACGTCGCGGCAGCCACCCCGACTGGGGAACCCTCGTGTTCAACCTCGGCCGCAACGAGGTCCGCAACTTCCTCGTCGCCAACGCCCTGTACTGGCTCGAGGAGTTCCACATCGACGGGCTGCGCGTCGACGCCGTGGCCTCGATGCTGTATCTGGACTACTCGCGGCGAGAGGGCGAGTGGGTGCCCAATGTCTACGGAGGACGCGAGGACCTCGAGGCGGTCAGCTTCCTCAAGGAGATGAACGAGGTCGTCCACACTGCGCACCCGGGGGTGACGACGATCGCCGAGGAGTCGACGGCCTGGCCGGGCGTGTCCCGGCCGACGTACGTGGGCGGGCTGGGCTTCGGCCTCAAGTGGAACATGGGCTGGATGCACGACACCCTCGACTACTTCGCCAAGGAGCCCGTCCATCGTCGGTATCACCACGACCAGCTGACCTTCGGCCTTGTCTACGCCTTCAGCGAGAACTTCGTCCTGCCGCTCTCTCACGACGAGGTGGTGCACGGCAAGGGCTCACTGCTCCGGAAGATGCCGGGTGACCGCTGGCAGCAGCTCGCCAATCTCCGGTCCCTGCTGGCGTGGATGTGGGCTCATCCGGGCAAGCAGCTGCTGTTCATGGGGGGCGAGCTGGCCCAGGAGCGGGAGTGGTCACACGACACCAGCCTCGACTGGTACCTGGTGGACGACCCCGGTCACCGCGGCGTGCAGGACCTGGTCCGGGCGATGAACCGGGCCTACGTCGAGCTGCCCGCCTTGTGGATGCAGGACTTCACCAGCGAGGGGTTCCGCTGGATCGATGCCAGCGACGTGGACGGCAACGTGCTGTCGTTCGTGCGTCTACCGGGTGGCGATCCCGCGAACGCCAGCGCGGTCGTGTGCGTCGCCAACCTCTCCCCGGTCCCCCGCCACGGCTACCGCGTGGGCCTGCCGCTCGCAGGGGAGTGGCGAGAGGTGGTCAACACCGACGCCCCCGAGTTCGGCGGTAGTGGGGTGGGCAACGACGGGAGCGTGCTGGCCGGCGACACCAGCTGGCACGGACTCGACTTCTCAGCGGAGCTGAACCTGCCTCCGCTCGGTGTGCTGTGGCTGTCGGCCGCGGTCAGCGAGCCGGAACGGTGAGGCGCAGCTCCTCGGCCGCCAGCTCGGGGGCGACGACGTTGATGAACACGCCCGTGCCCAGCTCGAAGCCGGCCAGGGTCGTGAGCTTGGGCCACACGTGGATATGCCAGTGGTAGGTGCCGGACAGCCGGTACGGCGCCGAGTGGAAGGCGACGTTGTAGGCGACGTCGCCGAGCCGGTCCCGCAGCTGGGCGACGGCGGCGCGTAGCGCTTGGCCGGTGGCGGCCAGGTCGGGCGGAGAGCTGCGATGCAGGTGCGGTCCGTGGGTCCGGGGCACCACGAGCATCTCGAAGGGCACCCCGCTCCAGAACGGGCAGAACACCACGACCCGCTCATCGGCCAGCACCAACCGGTGCCGCGCCTCCTCCTCGGCGTTGAGCGCCGTGCACAGCAGGCAGTTGCCGGCGAAGCGGGCGAAGCCGGCCAGCTCGTCGACCAGCTCCCGGGGGACGAACGACATCCCGAGCAGCTGGCCGTGAGGGTGCTCGATCGAGGCTCCCGCCTCGCGGCCGGAGTTGACGATGGCCTGGCTGTAGCGGAGGCCCGGAGTGTTGGCGTGCTCCTCGATCCGGTCGCGAATGGCGGCCATCACGAGGCTCGTCTGCGAGTCGTTGAGGTCGGCGAGGGCGGCGTCGTGCTGGGGCGAGAAGACGAGCACCTCGTGGATCCCGCTGGCGGGCGCCTGGGTCCACGTCGGGCCCAGGTGGCTCACCACCATCGGCGCGTCGCCGTCGAAGGCGGGGTAGAGGTTCGGGACGACCCGCACCAGCCAGGTACCCGTCGAGCCGTAGGTCTCGAGGGCGGGAGGTGTGGCTTCCTCGTGCCCGGGGCAGAACGGGCACGGTCGGGAGGTGTCGGCCTCGACCGACAGGGCGCGCGGCGAGAAGGCAGCTGGCCGGTCGAACCGGCCGCCGCTGATCGACACCCATCGTCCGGTCATCGGATCGAGGCGCAGCTGGCTCATGGACGCCCCGCGGAGATCACGATCTCTCACGGTAGCGCCGGCGCGCGGCGTCGCGTGGGCAGGAGCCGATCGCTGTGACGCGGGCCACTGTGGTCGTGCTTCACGTGCTGAGCGCCGTGGTCGGGTTCGGGGCCATCTTCCTCTCCGGCGTGTACGCCGGACTGGCTCGGCGGCGTCCGAGCGGGGCGGTGCGTCGCTACTTTCGCCCGGGCCCGAACTGGGCGGCGCGCGGCGTCTACCTCGTGCCTGTCCTCGGGGTCGTGCTCGTGGAGACCAGCCACGGGGCCGACCGCTTCGCCCAGGTGTGGGTGTGGGTCTCGATCCTCCTGTGGGTGCTCGTCGCCGCGCTGGCCCACGCCGTGGTGTGGCCCGGAGAGCGCCGCATCCAACAGCTCGTCGCCGGGTTGCCGCCGACCGGGATCGGGGCCCGGCAGGCCGAGCTCGATCGGGCCTGCCGCCGGGTGGAGCGGGCGGCCGTGGCCATCGATCTCACCTTCGTGGCGACCCTGGTGCTGATGGTCGCCAAGCCGGGAAGCGGAGGTTGACGCAGGTGGTGCGGCGAACAGTAGGTCATGGGCAGTTCCCTCGGGCCGACCTTCCGGGCCGGCTTCGAGCGCGGATCCGCCCGAGCCCCTTCCTCCTGGCCGGCCTCCCGTGCCGGCCTCGGCCGCAGCAGCGCCCTAGGCATCTCCTCCGGACCGGCCTCCCGTGCGGGCCTCGGCCGCAGCGGCGCCCGAGGCATCTCCTCTGGACCGGCCTCCCGGGCCGGTCTCGGCCCTCGAGCGGCATTGGTGACCAACGTGATCGCAGTCGTCAGCATCGCCGTGGCCGTCAGCGGCCTCGGTGCCGCGGTCCGGACCTCTGCCCATGCCGCCCAGGTGCAGGCGCTGGCATCGGCCTCGACATCGAGCTCGAGCGGGCGGGGCCTGCTCCCCGCCCTCCCGCCTCACCCCGCCCGGGCAGCCAGCGCCGGGGTGAAGAAGGCGCCGCCCCCGGCCCCGGCCGCCACGGTCCCGGCGGCGCCGGCCGCGGCCCCACCCGCGCCGGCGGGCCCGATCCCCGTGGCCCAGGTCGCGCTGCCACTGGTGGACAGCAGCCGCCAGGCGGGGTCAGGCCCCCGGGTGCTCACGACCTCGGTGTGGTACCCCGCGGCGGCGGGCTCCCCGGACAACGTGGCCGCCCCGGCGGCTCCTGGGGGACCGTTCCCCCTCATCGTGTTCGCCCACGGCTACAACGTCACACCGGCTGCCTACGCGGGCCTGCTGCGCTCCTGGGCCCGGGCCGGCTACGTCGTGGCGGCCCCCACCTTCCCCCTCACCAACCCGGGGGCGCCGGGAGGCCCGGACGAGGCCGACGTCGCGAACCAGCCGGCTGACGTCCGGTTCGTGATCGATCAGCTGCTGTGGGCCGACGCCAAGCCCGGTCCGCTCGGCGGGCTCATCGACCCGCACAAGATCGGCGTCGCCGGCCACTCCGACGGCGGGATCACGGCCGCGGAGGTCGCCTACAACACCTGTTGTCGCGACCCGCGCATCTCGGCCGCCATCCTCATGGCCGGCGCCGCCATCGGCGTGCCGGGGGGCTCGTACTTTCCGCCGGGCAGCGCGCCGATGCTCGCCATCCAGGGTGGCGCCGACCACTCGAACAACCCGGTGAACGGCCTGCGGCTCTACCTCTCGGACGGCGGTGGTCCGAGGTATCTCCTCACCCTTCCCGGCGCCAGCCACGAGGGCCCCTTCATGGGCGGAGGCCCGGCCGCCGACGTCGTCCAGGCAGCGACGATCGACTTCTTCGGTCGCTACCTCAAGACCGGCACGGCCAGCAGCCTCATGCACGACGGGTCGGTGCCCGGCGTGGCGACCATCGTGGCGCCTCTCGGCCAGAGCTGACCCACCGTCCGCGTACGCTGGACGGCGATGGCCGCCTACCTCGATTACGCCGCCACCACGCCGATGCGGCCCGAAGCCGTCGCCGCCATGCTGCCCTTCCTGACCGAGCGCTTCGGCAACCCGTCGGGTGTGCACGCCGTGGCCCGTGCAGCACGGACGGCGATGGACGACGCCCGCGAGCGCATCGCCGCCGACCTCGGAGCCGAGCCGGGCGAGGTGGTGTTCACCGGCAGCGGCACCGAAGCGGACAACCTGGCCCTCATCGGAGTCCAGAGCCGCCGCCGCGGCACCGTCGTCTGCACCGCGGTCGAGCACCACGCCGTGCTCGAGACCTGCCGGGCTCTCGGGGGACGGGTCGTCCCGGTCGGTCTCGACGGACAGGTCGACCTGCACGCCCTCGCGGACGCCTTGGACCCATCGGTCTCGGTCGTCTCGGTCATGCTCGCCAACAACGAGGTGGGCACCGTGCAGCCGCTCGAGGACGTCGTATCGCTGGTGCGGGAGCGGGCGCCCGACGCCCTCGTCCACACCGACGCCGTGCAGGCCGTCACCTGGCTGGACGTCGCCGCCCTGGCGGCCGGGGCCGACCTGGTCGCCGTGAGCGCCCACAAGTTCGGAGGACCCAAAGGCGTCGGCGCGCTGGTCGTGCGACACGGCGCAGCGCTCGGCCCGATCATCCACGGTGGTGGCCAGGAGCGCGACCGTCGGAGCGGCACCCACAACGTGGCCGGCATCGTGGCCATGGCCGCCGCCCTGCAGGTGACCGTGGCGACACGGCCCGAGGTCGTCAATTCCGTGGGTCACCTGCGCGACCGCCTGGCCGACGGGCTCCTGGCGGCCGTGCCGGAGGCGCTCGAGACGGGGCCGAGGCAGGGCAAGGTCGCGGGCAACTGTCACCTCCGCTTCCCTGGGGTCGAGAGCGAGGCGCTCCTCGTCCTGCTCGACGAAGCGGGGGTCTTCGCCTCGGCCGGATCGGCCTGCGCCAGCGGGGCCATGGAGCCGAGCCACGTGCTGGTGGCCATGGGCCTCCGCGCCGACGAGGCCAGCTCCAGCGTTCGGCTGTCGCTCGGTGCCGGCTCGACCGGGGAGGACGTGGATCTGGCCCTCGAGGTCATCCCCAAGGCCGTCGCCGACCTGCGAGGCTGACGGCCGTGCGGGTGTTGGTGGCGATGTCGGGCGGGGTGGACTCTTCGGTCGCGGCGGCCTTGCTGGTCGAGGCCGGCCACGATGTGGTGGGAGCCACCATGAAGCTCTGGGGCGGGCCCAGCGACAAGGGGTGCTGCTCCGTGGACGACGTCGAGGACGCCCGCCGTGTCGCCGCCCAGGTCGGGATCGTGCACCGGGTCTTCAACTTCAGCGATGACTTCGAGGCGCGGGTGGTGGATCACTACGTGGCCGCCCATGCCGCGGGCGCGACACCCAATCCCTGCATCGAGTGCAACCGGCACCTCAAGTTCCGCCGCTTCCTCGACCGCGCCGTCAAGCTGGGCTTCGACGCCGTGGCCACCGGCCACCACGCGCGCGTCGTTGCCGAGCAGGGGCGGTGGCGGCTCTGCCGTGGCGCCGACAGGGCCAAGGACCAGTCCTACGTGCTCTCGGTGCTGGGCCAGGACCAGCTGGGCCGCACGCTGCTGCCGGTCGGTCATCTGACCAAGGCCGACGTACGGGCGCGGGCGTCCGAGCTCGGGCTGCGGACGGCGGCGAAGCCTGACAGCCAGGAGGTGTGCTTCATCTCTGCGGGAGGCGGTCGGGCCGCGTTCCTGGGCGAGCGGCTGCCGCTGCACGCGGGTCGGGTCGTCGACGCCGCCTCGGGGGCGGAGGTCGGATCGGTCGAGGCCGTGGAGCTGGTGACAGTTGGCCAGCGACGTGGTCTGGGCGGCGGCACCACGGGTGGCCAGAGCCGCCGCTACGCAGTGGGTGTTGACGCGGCTGCCTCGACGGTGCTCGTCGGGTCGTACGCCGACCTACTCACCGAGCGCACAGCCCTGCGCGACCTGACCTGGGTCGACCGCGCTGTGCGCTCGGGCAGCGCGGTGCTGGCGCAGGTCAGCGCCCACTCCCGGGCGGTGCCCGCCACCTTCGAGGGCGAGTGGCTGCGTTGGTCGGCGCCGCAGCGTCGCGTGGCACCCGGCCAGACGGTCGCCCTGTACGACGGCGATGCGGTAGTGGGCGCGGGACTGGCTGCGTAGCCGACGATGAGCTCCGATCAGCCCCTCGTCACGGACCCTGCCGCCCGGGTGGACGAGCTGCGGCGGCTCGTCGAGTACCACAACCACCGCTACAACGTCCTCGACGACCCCGAGATCAGCGACGCCGACTACGACGCCCTCCTCCGGGAGCTGCGGGATCTGGAGGACACCTATCCCGAGCTTGCTGCGGCCACCTCGCCGACCCGCACTGTGGGGGCACCACCCTCGCCGCTCTTCGCACCGGTGCGCCACCGGTTGCCCATGATGAGCCTCGACAACGCCTTCTCCTTCGAGGAGCTGGTGGCGTGGGGCAAGCGCATGGAGCGCATCATCAGCGGCGAGGTGACCTTCGCCTGCGAGCTGAAGATCGACGGTCTGGCGATCTCGATCCTGTACGAGAATGGCCGGTACACCCGGGCGGGGACGCGAGGCGACGGCGAGACGGGTGAGGACGTCACCGCCAACGTGGCCACGGTGGGCGTGATCCCGGAGCGTCTCGATCTCGACCCCGACAGCTGTCCGGCCGTACTCGAGGTCAGGGGCGAGCTCTACATGCCGCTGTCCGCGTTCGAGGAGCTCAACCGTCGCCAGGCCGAGGCGGGCGGGCGCCTCTTCGCCAACCCGCGCAACTCGGCCGCGGGATCACTGCGGCAGAAGGACCCGAAGATCACGGCCAGCCGTGACCTGTCCTTCTGGGCCTACCAGCTCGGCGCGAGAGAGGGAGGACCGCGGTTCACCCGTCACTCGGAGTCTCTCGATTTCCTGCGGCGGGCCGGGCTGCCGGTGAACCCCGAGGTCAAGGTGCTGGCGAACCTCGAGGAGGTCTTCGCCTTCTCCGGGGAGTGGGAGCAGCACCGCCACGATCTCGACTACGAGATCGACGGCGTCGTCGTCAAGGTCGACGAGCTGCATCACCAGCAGGAGCTGGGGTTCACGTCGCGCGCCCCGAGGTGGGCCCTCGCGTACAAGTTCCCCCCTGAGGAGCGCAGCACCAAGCTCCTGGACATCATGGTTTCGATCGGCAAGAGCGGCAAGGCCACGCCGTTCGCCAAGCTCGAGCCGGTTGTCGTCGGTGGCTCGACGGTGGGTCTGGCCACGCTGCACAACGAGGACCAGGTGGCCGTGAAGGACGTGCGTCCCGGCGACACCGTGATGGTGCGAAAGGCGGGCGACGTCATTCCGGAAGTAGTCGGCCCGGTGCTGTCGCTCCGCCCCAAAGGGCTTCGGCGGTGGCGTTTCCCTGCGACCTGTCCGACCTGTGGTCGCCCGCTGTCGAGGCTGGAGGGAGAGAGCGACACCTTCTGCACCAACGCCGAGTGCCCCGCGCAGCGCGTCCAGCGCATCGCCCATTTCGCGTCCCGCTCGGGAATGGACATCGAAGGCCTAGGAGAGCAGCGGGTGTCGCTGTTCGTGCAGCTCGGCCTGCTCGAGGACGCCGGCGACATCTACTCGCTGACGGCCGAGCCCCTCCTCGATCTGGAAGGCTTCGGTCAGCAGTCGGTCGCCAACCTCCTGGGCGCCATCGAGGAGTCGAAGCGACGGCCTCTCGACCGGCTCCTCACGGGGTTGAGCATCCGTCACCTGGGCGACACCGGCTCCGTGGCCCTGGCCAGGGCCCTCGGCCATCTCGACCGCATCATCGCCGCGTCTCCCGATGAGCTGGCCGCCGTGGATGGGGTGGGGCCCAAGATCGCCGCCAGCGTCCATCAGTTCCTGGCTCTGCCCGCCAATCGGGTCGTGATCGACAAGCTGCGTGCCGCGGGCGTGAACTTCGAGGGCCCGGCGGCGCCGTCGGTTCCCCAGAACCTCGC
>DASXYV010000516.1:0-10891 GCA_036502305.1 Acidimicrobiales bacterium | reverse complement strand
CGGACCTGGCCGAGAGCCACGCCGGCGCCGACGGCGTCGACGCCGCCAGGACGTTGGGATTTCTCGATCGTCACGCCCGCCGGTGTCCCCGGGGAGCCTCCTCGGTCGGGCACGAGCGAGAGCTCGCGCGGGGCTGGTTCGGTGCGCGGCCCCTGCTCATGGTGACGGGGACGATCGATGCCGTGTGGAGCCACGGCGGCCTGCTGGACGCCCGTGACTACAAGTGCGGCATGCCGCAGGTGACCACGCTTCGCGACAGCGCCGAGGCCCGGGTGCAGGCGTGGCTGCTGGCGCCGCTGGCCGACGAGCTCGGGCTCCAGCTTCGGCTGCGCCACGAGCACCTGTCCCCGCAGGCCGCCGACGATCCTGACCCCTTCGAGCCGGACGCCGAGGACCTGGAGGAGATCTCGGCCGAGCTCATCAGCCTCGGCGCCGCGGTCGGCGCCGAGCGGGATTGGCGAGGCGTCAGCAGTGAGCCGGTGTGCCGGACCTGTTCCTACCGTTCGGTCTGCCCGGACGACGCGTCACGCGCTAGGGAGCGGACCTCGCGGGGCGAGGTGCTATGAAGGCGCCGTGACCAACGACGAGGCACGCGAGTACGCCCGTTGGGTGGCCGGGGTGCGAGTGGCCGTCGGCGCCACCGCCATCCTGGCCCCCAGGCTGGTGACCAGACCGTGGTTGGGTCGCGACGTGCGGCGTCCCACCGACAAGCTGCTGGCCCGGTCGCTCGGCAGCCGTGACATCGCCCTCGGGCTGGGAGCGATCCTGGCCATGGATCGCGGCGCGCCATCCCGCGGCTGGTTGGAAGCTGGCGGGCTGGCCGACGCTGGGGACCTCCTGGCCACACTGATCGCGTTCCGCTCGTTGCCGCGATTCGGCCGGTGGACGACACTGCTGGTCATCTCGGGCGCTGTCGCCGCGGCCGGCGTGCTCGCACCGTCGGTGGACCGGCCGGAGGATCGACCCGGCGCTGTCGTTTGAGGGTCGCTCGTCTGAGGGGCGGAGCCGGTTAGGAGATGGCGGGTTGGAGCGGGCGGGGCTGCAGCTCGATCCACGACCGACCGGGTTGGAGCGCGATAGTGGCGCCCGACGCATCCGTCAGCTTCATGGTGTCGCTGAGGGTGTTGCGGGTCCACGTGCCGGTGATCACCTGCCCGTTGCGGAGGACGGCCGCCGGCCCGGAACCCACCACGATCACGAGTGGGTCCTCGTTGCCGGCGCTGTCGAAGATCCCGGTCTTGCCGATGGCGGTCGAAAGCACCACGACATCAGTGGCCGAGATACGTGACCCGTCGGAGAGCACGTCGGCCTTGCCGTTCTGACTGCGGACGTACGACTGGGTCGTCGGGTCCCATGTCCAGGTGACGGTGGAGAGGGTCGACATCGGGATGCGAGCGGTGACGCCGCTCGACCCCTTCGGCACGGCCGCGTTGTAGGTGAAGATCGGCTTCGGCGGGCTCGTGCTCGCGCCGGCCTTCTGCCCGGCGGAGTAGAGGTCGGTGGTCGAGGCGTACACCTGGAACGGCACCGGATGCCCCGGGAGCTGCTTGAATGCCGAATTACCGGCGTCGAAGGACAGCAGGGTCGCGGTGGACTCGGCCTTGACCGGGGCGATCTCTCCCGCGGCTGCGCCGGAGTAGGCGAAGATGCCCCCGCCGAGCTGGCGCAGCAGTGCCGCGTCGACCGGACGAGCCGACCGGATCGGGCCGACCTGCGTCGCGTCCTGGGACTGGTACGTGGCCAGCAGCCGCGTGAGGCCGCCCTCGACGAGGGCGTCGGTGACGATGTCGGCCTTGTCGAGACCCGACTGGGGTAGCCCAGGCGGTGAGTTGTCGATCTTGATCGACAGGGCCGGCCGCTGAGGCACGCTCGGGACGACCAGGCCGGTCAGGGGCGCCGTGGCAGGCCCGCTCGACGTTGTCGACTTGCTGCCGCTCGAGCAGCTGGCGGCGAGCAACGCGGCGGTCGACACGGCGACCCCGACGGACATCTTGGACAGGTGTCGACGCCCGAGAACGGCCGTCCGTGAGGTGGGAGGCACGAGGACAGGTTAGAGCGTCGTGGGCACCCCTTGATGGATCGTTGCTCAGTCGCGAACGGCGAGGGCGAGACCGGCTTCGACCAGCCACATCCCGACTGTCCGCCTCCAAGATCCCGCTCCAGGGGACTGGAGATGCCACCGCGCCTGGCGGGCCCCGTGCCTCGGCCGGCAGGGGCGACCGGCCGCTGGCGCCTGTCGCCAGATCATGGGTTCGGGGGTCCAGTAGTGGAGCAGAAGGGGATGCATGTCGGCTCTGTCATCGGTGTGGTCGGTGCGTGCCCCCACGGTCGCAGCCGTGTCCGGGGAGGGCCAGCGAGTTTCCGCCGGTGCCGTCGTCGGACCACAATCACACTCGTGTCGTCGTGGCTCGAGCCCGCCCGCCGATTACCCGTGATTGGTCGACCAGACGTGCTGGTCGTGGGGGCCGGCTCGGCCGGGGTCGCGGCGGCGCTGGCCGCAGCCCGCCGAGGGGCGCACACCTGGCTGCTCGAGCAGTCGGGCTTCCTCGGTGGCCTGGCGACGGTCGGGCTCATCAACCTGCTCCTCACGATGGACGACGGCGGCGGCACGGCGGTGATCTCCGGGCTGTGCCAGGAGTTCGTCGACCGAATCGACGAGCGCGGCGCGGCGCGTCACCCGCCTGCGAGCGAATGGGATAGCGAGGAACCGTCGGCGGTGGACCGGTGGCGCCGATGGGGGCTCATCTGGGGCGCTCCTCCCGAGGCGGTGCGGTACTCGGTGGCGTTCGACCCCGAGGCCTTCATCGACGTCGCCCACGAGACGCTCGCCGCGGCCGGCGTCCGGCTCCGTCTGCACAGCTGGTTCGCCACGGTCGGGATGACCGACGGAGCTGTTCGAGCGGTCATCGTTGAGTCGAAGCGGGGTCGGGAGGTGATCTGCCCGAAGGTGGTGGTCGATGCCACCGGCGACGGAGACGTGGCCGTGGCGGCCGGCGCCGACCACGAGCAGGTGAGCATCCCGCCGTACCTGTGGTTCCGGGTCGGTGGCGTACCCGACGCGGCGGTCGACGACGCCGGTCGCGCGTGGTTCCTCACCACGGGAAGGGGGCGCGTCCTCGTCCCCTGGGGGCCTTCCTCTGACCGAGTCGATCCATGCGATCCCGACGACATGACGGCGGCCGAGGTGCGGTGCCGACTGGCGGCGCGAGGTGAGTTCGACCGACTCCGACGAGAGGTGCCGGGCTTTGCCGACGCGTGGCTCGACGACTACGCGCGCATGCTTGGCATCACCGAGAGTCGCCGGCTGGTCGGTGCCCACGTGCTCCGCAAGGAGGAGGGCGACGTCCGCTTTCCGGACTCGATCGCCCAGACGGGCCACTGGACCCGGCGTCACGTGGTGTTCGACATCCCGTATCGCTGCCTCGTCACGCCGGCGGTGACGAACCTGGTGGTGGCGGGGCGGTGTATCTCCACGACCCGCTATGTGCACCAGGCAACCAAGGAGATCCCGGCGGCGATGGCCACCGGCGAGGCCGCGGGGGCGGCCGCAGCACGAGCAGCAGCTGCTGGCGTCGGTGTCCACGACGTCGACGTGGCGGCCCTGCGCGCTGATCTTCGTTCGCAAGGTGCGTTCGTCGGCGGCCTGGACTGACTGGGTTGCTGCCGGTCGGAGACCTCCGGAGACGTTGCCGTTCCACATACGGTCGAAAGCCGGGAAGAGTTGCTGGACGTTTTCGACGCTATGTGGAACGGAGGAATGACACGGACGCGCCCGCAGCGTGGCCGTGGAGCCTCCAGCCAGGATGTGCGAAGGCGTAGCCGTTACACCCACCGCGTACATTCACCTCGCGTCTCGAGAGGCCGACGCGCGCAGACCACGGCCCTCCTCCATGCACCGCAGGACCAGGAGGAGAAATGATCGCCGCTATCCCATCCGCCACCCTCTTCGGCGTCGAGGGTCGGCCTGTCGCCGTGGAGGTGCACGTCTCCAACGGCCTGCCCGGGTTCACTGTCGTCGGGCTGCCCGACGCTGCCTGTCGGGAGTCACGAGACCGCGTGCGGGCAGCCCTGCTCTCGAGCGGGCTGCCCTGGCCGCTGCGAAGGGTGACGGTGAACCTCGCCCCTTCCGGAGTCCGCAAGGGTGGTGCAGGACTGGACCTCCCCATTGCCGTCGGGCTGCTCGTCGCCAGCGGTCAGCTGCCGGCGGAGGCGGTCGAGAACTGCGGTTTCCTTGGCGAGCTCGGCCTCGACGGCTCGCTGCGGCGCATCCCTGGAGTCGTCGCCCTCGTGGATGCCCTGTCCGTCGGTGCTGTTGTCGTGCCGTCAGTCTGCGCCGACGAGGCAGTACTCGTCGGCCGCCATGTCGTTCGAGGGATCGGCTCTCTGTCCCAGCTCGTCGACGCCCTGAAAGGAGTCGGCCCCTGGCCGAGCGTGTCGGCCCGTCCGAGGACGGCAGAGGAGGGATGCGAGGTGCCGGATCTGCGCGACGTGCGGGGCCAGCGCCTCGGCCGGCGGGCGCTCGAGGTTGCCGCGGCGGGAGGTCATCATCTGCTCTTCATCGGCCCTCCAGGTTCTGGGAAGACGATGCTCGCCAGCCGGCTCGCGCCCCTGCTTCCCCCGTTGGGATCGGCCGAAGCCCTCGAGACGACGCGTGTGCACTCGACAGCCGGGCTCGCCGTGTCGGGCGATCTGGTCCGGCGTTCGCCGTTCCGGGCGCCGCACCATGGTGCCTCGGACGTGTCGGTCGTCGGGGGCGGCACGTCGTGGATGCGGCCAGGGGAGATCAGCCTGGCCCACAACGGCGTCCTGTTTCTCGACGAGATGGGTGAGTTCGCGGCGACGGTTCTCGAGGCCCTGCGCCAACCGCTCGAGGAGGGCGTGGTACGAGTCTGCCGGGCTCGAGCGAGCGTGACGTTCCCCGCCCGCTTCCTGCTCGTCGGGGCCATGAACCCGTGTCCCTGCGGCGAGGGGTCGATGCCCGGGGCCTGCCGGTGCACGGAGGGGGCGCGGGCCCGCTACGCGCGTCGCCTCTCAGGGCCGGTGCTGGACCGCTTCGATCTCCGCGTTGCCCTGGCCCGCCCCGACGTAGGGGAGCTGCTGGGCGGACCGGCAGGGGAGAGCAGCGCCGCGGTGGCCGCGCGCGTGGCCCAGGCCCGGGAGCTGGCTGGCGGACGCGGCGTGCGCGCAAATGCCGAGATTCCGGCGAACCGGCTGGACGCCGTGGCACCGCTGAGTAGGGACGGCGAGGCGTTGTTGGAGCGCCGGCTGCGATCGGGCACCCTGAGCGCACGGGGTTTGCATCGCGTCCGGCGTGTCGCCCGCACGCTCGCCGACCTCGACGGCGCGCCGCCGGTCGTCGGAGCAGGGCACGTGGCTGGGGCCCTGGAGCTGCGGGTGGCCTTCACCGCGCTGGCACCATCGCTCGCGTCATGAGCTACGGGAGCGAAGCAGACTTTGCTGCCGCGGCCGGCGCCGCCCTGGCTGGGCTGCCGCATATGACCCCGCACCGCTTGCGAGATCTTCTGGCCGCCGCCCCGACACAGGAGGTGTGGGCGGGGGTGCGTGAGGGATCCACCCTTGTCGAAGATGTGCTCGACGCGGGCCACGTCCGGGCCCGGTTGCGTCGTCGAGGCGAGATCGACTCGAACGATGTACCGCTGTCTCGGCGGTGGGCGTCGGCGGCTCGAGACGTCGACCTGGCCGTCGTCGCTGAGGCCAACAGAGCGGCGGGCGTCGCCGTCCATGTGCTCGGCGATCCCGGCTATCCCTCGGCGCTCGCATCGGACCACGAGGCGCCCGCAGTGCTCTTCTCCCGGGGCGACCTCGCGGCTCTCGCCCATCCTGGGGTGGCGATCGTCGGCACCCGTTCCGCGACCCACTACGGTCAGGATGTCGCGTCTGAGCTCGGCTGTGAGCTGGCCAACGCTGGCGTTGGAGTCGTCTCCGGGCTCGCCCTCGGAATCGACGGCGCTGCCCACCAAGGCGCCCTGGCGGCGGGATCCGCGCCACCGGTGGGAGTGGTGGCTTCTGGGCTCGACGTCATCTACCCACCTCGCCATGCCCGGCTGTGGGAGCGGGTGGCAACTGCAGGAGCGCTGTTGTCGGAGGCCCCGCTCGGGACCGAGCCTCGGGCGTGGCGCTTCCCCGTTCGCAACCGGATCATCGCCGCCGTCGCACAGGTCGTCGTGGTCGTCGAGTGCCATCGCCGTGGTGGTGCCCTACACACGGTCGAGGCTGCGATCGAGCGGGGAAGGCTCGTGATGGCTGTCCCGGGCTCCGTGCGCAGTCCGGCCTCCGAGGGGACGAACGCCCTGCTGGCCGACGGGTGCCAGCCCGTCCGAGATACCGATGATGTGCTGGCTGCGCTCGACCTCGAGCGAGCCGGTCGGTCTGCGGCTCCGGCTGCCTACCGGCCGCCCGACCTCACCGCCGAGGAGGGCACGGTGCTCGCCGCCCTAGAGTGGCGGCCTGTCGGTACTGACGAGGTGATGCGGCGGACGGAGATGCCGCTCGAAGCGGTGGCAGTCGTCCTCGACCGGCTCGAAGGGCTCGGTGTGGCGCGGGGTGGCGGTGGCTACTGGGAGCGAGACGACGCGTGTGCTCACCGCGAGCGCGCCCGGTAGTAGCGCTACTCCCAGCGAGCGGGTGTCGGTTTGCTCGGCCGCACCTCTCCTCCGACAATGTGGCTGCGCCGAGACCGAGTCGGTCGAACGAGCTCGGCGACAAGGAGTCAGGGAAGCTGTGGAGCGCGAGGCTGGCCTTTACGAGACAATTCATCGACGTCGTGACGTGCGAGGCCAGTTCACTGGTGCGCCGATCCCCCCAGACGTCCTCGAGCGTGTGCTGGCAGCAGCTCATGCCGCGCCGAGTGTGGGTCTCACGCAGCCGTGGGACTTCATCGTCGTCGAGGCGAGAGACACTCGGACTGCCTTCTACGACCACGTGCAGGCCGAACGGGCGAACTTCGCGGCCAGCCTCGACCCCGAACGCGCATCGTTGTTCGAGGGCATCAAGATCGACGGCGTCCTGGAATCGAGTCTCAGCATCGTCGTGACCTACGACCCCGACCGTGGCCAGCCAGGCGTGCTCGGAGGTCATGCCATCGACCACGCCGGCCTGTACTCGACTTGCCTGGCTATCCAAAACCTGTGGCTCTCTGCGACCGCCGAGGGCCTTGGTGTCGGTTGGGTCTCGTTCTACCGCGAGCCCTTCGTTGCAGCGTTGCTCGGCATCCCCAGCCCCATTCGGCCCGTCTCCTGGCTCTGTGTAGGGCCGGTCACCCACCTGGAGCGGGCACCGGACCTCGAGCGTCACCAGTGGGGTCGCCGCCGTGCGCTGGAAGAGGCGATCCACCGCGAGGAGTGGTGAGCCGCTCTCCAACTGCTGGGAGGGCACCGCCGTCGCATGAGTGGCGCGGACTATCGAGCGGTCGACTCAGTGGGAACCAGTGAGCAGCAGCGCGCCGATGGCGGCGACGATCGACAAGGGCACGGCGACGATGCCCAGGCGCGCCGCCTTGGCGACGGACGGGCGTGCCCCAGCGGCTCGGGCCGCCCGTAGCCACAGGATCCACGCCAGGGAGCCGGTGACGAACAGGTTGGGCCCGATATCGAGCCCGACCAGAAGGGCGAATGGGTGGTGTGGTACGCGGGCAGCGAGGAGGGACGCCGCCGGCAGGTTGTTGACAAGGACCGAGGTCGCGGCGGCCACGAACGCCGTGGCCCACACGTCGAGATGCGAGAGGGCCATCGCCGGGCCCGTCCAGGCCCGACCGAGCACACCAAGCGCCACCGCCACCCCGAACAGCCCGACGAGCACAGGGAGGCCGAGGGTGTCGAGCGTCGGCGCCAGGTGTTGCTTGCGTCCGATCGCGCGCAGAGCGACTCCGACGAAGCCGACGATGGCGACGGGAACGGCGGGGGACCTGAGGACCAGCACCAGCACTGTGGCCGACACGACTGCGGCCAGACCGATCCCGAGCACCGGCCGCTCGGGGCTCGTGAGCTCGCGCGCGCTGGCCCGGAGCGACCGTCGCTCGAAGATCACGACGACCGCAGCCGTCACCGCCACCGCGGCAAGCCATGCCAGCCAGGTGTGGGCGAGGAATCCTCCGCCGGAGATATGCAGGTGGCCGAGGACGATCAGGTTCGTCAGGTTCGAGCCGGGCAACAGGAGGGAGCCAGCATTGGCGAGGAGCAGACAGCCATAGACGAGGGCGGTGTCTCCCTCCCCCCGGCTCCGGGCCGTGTAGACGAGGACGGGGGTCAGAAAGACCACGGCCGTGTCGAGATTGAGGATCGCCGTCACGATGCCGACGACGACCGCGGCACCGAGGAACAGGACCAGGCCGCTTCGGGCTGTCCTGGCGAGCAGGTGGCCTGCGGCCGAGAACAGGCCGTCGTCCTCCGCCACCCGACCGACGAGGAGAAGGCCCGTGACGAGAACGAACGGCGACCAGTCCTGGGCTGCCGCCAGCCTGGCGTCGAGGGGGTGAGTCACCGCCGCAGCCAGCGCGCCGGCGCCTCCCACCGCTGCCAACACCCAACCGAGCGGCAACTCGGAGTGGGCACGGGAGTCCCGCTCTGGGGCCCTGTCGCCCGGGGCGGGAGCAGCCGAGGAGTCGGGGGCGCTCACCTCAGCAGCATGATCGATGCTCCGCTCGGGCTACACCCAGTCGTCTCTCGCTCCGAGGGCGCGAGCGGTCTCCAGCAGGCGGTCGATTGGTTGTGAGATGACAAACAACAACTGGTTGTTGATGACATGCACCCTCGATAGGGTCGGCCGTCGGGCAGGGTACTGGTCCGAATCCGGACACGGGATCTGCTCGTACGAACTGGTGGAGGCGGTCGCCTCTGAGGAGACGTACGGTCTGACTGGTCGTCGCTGAAGCCAGACCCGGCGAGGGAGGAGCGCCATGAGCGGTGTGCACGAGACGGCGACCGGCGCGACGTCTGCCGCCGGTCAGGGCCGCTTGGCTCAGCTGATCGCGGCCCGCGGAGGGAAGGCGGAGCCTGAGGCTCCGTTCGTGATCGAGCACCGGGAAGCGCTGATCTACATGCTCTGCCAGGCGGCGGAGCTCGAGCACGGGATCATGTGCCAGTACCTGTTTGCCGCCTTTTCCCTGAAGCAGAGCGAGGACGAGGGCCTGAGCGCGGTGGAGGTCGACGCCACCCGGCGCTGGCGAGGGGTCGTTGCCCATGTGGCCACCCAGGAGATGCTGCACCTGGCGCTCGTCCACAACGTTCTGTCAGCCGTCGGCGCCGCGCCGCACCTGACGCGGCCCAACCTGCCGCAGCCCCTCGATCACTATCCCGCTGGCGTGCAGCTCGCGCTGCTGCCGTTCGGGGAGGAGGCCCTTCGGCACTTCATGTTCCTCGAGCGCCCTGAGGGCATGGATCTCGAGGACGCCGAAGGCCTCAGCGCCATGGGGAGGTCGGAGCCGGTCCTGGAGAAGGGCGACATCGTGCCCAGATTGCAGGACTTCGCCACCGTCGGTCATCTGTACCGGTCGATCGAGCAGGGTCTCGCCCATCTGGCGGACAAGTACGGCGAGCCGTGGCTGTTCGTGGGCCCGCCCGAGGCACAGGCGACCGCGGCGAACTTCCGCTGGCCCGAGCTGGTCGCGGTGACCGACCTCGGCTCGGCCCAGCGGGCCATCGACACCATCCTCGAGCAGGGCGAGGGCCCGAGGGGTGAGTGGCGAACCGCCCATTTCGGACAGTTCGTCGAGGTCCTCGACGAGTACCAGCAGATGGCCGAGGCCAACCCGGGCTTCGACCCCGTGCGTCCGGTGCTGGCGGCCAACTGCCGACAGCCGGAGCGCCACGTCGAGGTGCCGCTCATCACCGACGGGCTCACCGCCAAGTGCACCGACCTGTTCAACGTGGGCTACGAGATCCTGCTCCAGATCTTCGAGCGCTACTTCGCCCACACCGAGGAGAGCGACGCCCAGCTAGCGACGTTGGCCGATGCGACGCTGGCGCTGATGTTCCAGGTCATCAAGCCCCTCGGTGAGCTGATCACGACCCTTCCCGTCGGGCCCGGCTTCGATGGCAGGACGGCCGGTCCCAGCTTCGAGCTGTTCTTCGAGAGCGACTACCTGATGCCCCACCGCTCGGCGGCGTGGGCGCTGCTCGCCGAGCGCTTGGACGAGGCGGCCGTGCTGTCGGGACGGATCGCCTCCGAAGCGGGCGGGCGGGTCGCCGACAGTCTGGGCCCGGTCGGTTCCGCCTTGTCCGACATGGCCCAGTCGCTGAAGCACCACTTCTCGGAGTGGGGCGCCCGTCCTCGACCCGCCCCGGACTCGGTGCCAGCCGGCGAAGGCGAGGGAGAGGAGCTGGCGTCGCTGCGCGCCCGCGCCGGTCAGTTCTCGCAGGCAGTTGGCGGTGCCTCGATCGGGGAGGACCGGCGCGAGCTGGCGACGTTGTTCGACCGCGCCGATGGGCTGACGAGGGTTGTCGTCGCCGGCGCCCCCGACATCGAGCCCGGCCGGGCGAGTGCGGTCGCCGCCCGACTGGTCGACAGCGTCCTGCGTCCGCTCGCCAGCACTCTCGCCCCGACGACCGAGGGAGGAACGGGGGCCGTCGACGACCGTCCTGTCGCCACAACGGGGTCCGTGAACGAGGAGGTGTGGCACCTCGCCAAGGAGGCAACCCGGCTTTGCAGCGGTGTCAGCACGGACTCGGCGGCGAGGAGTGCGCTGCTCGAGGCGACAGCGGCGTTGCAGGACCTCGCCTGCCAGCTCGACCCGGATGAGGGTGACGCCCGGACGGAAGAGCTGAGGAGCCTGCAGGCCAGCGTTGCGCCGAGGATCGAGCCCGCACCGGACGGACCGTATCTCGTCACCAACGCCGAGAACCTTCGTAGCTGGCTGGGAGAGGCGCTCCCGTCC
>DASXYV010000515.1:0-5304 GCA_036502305.1 Acidimicrobiales bacterium | reverse complement strand
CCACCAAGTGCGACGTCGTGATCGAGGCGCTCGCCGACTGAGGCAGCTGCACGTCGTGCAGTGTGCACGACATCGCCGACCTGGAGACCCGGGGCCTCCCGGCGGTGTTCGTCGCCTCGACGGAGTTCGTCACGGCCGCGGCGACGCAGGCCCGCGCCCTGGGCGTCGATCCCGCCCGGGTGTTCGTCCCCCATCCGATCCAGGATCGGACCGATGACGAGCTGAAGGCGCTGGCCGAGACGGCGGTCGACGACGTCCTCGCCGCTCTCGTCGAGACGGGAGCCGGTCGCGCCGGGTGAGCCGGCATCGAGCCGGGGGCGTTCTCACATGAGCTTGGACACGTCGGCCAGGAGACCGTCGATCATGTCGGCGACCTGTCCCGAGGCGTACCGGTGCAGCGTGGTCAGGCTCTGATGGGCCCCCGCCAGTCCCTGTCGTAGCCGGGCGACCTCACGGACCAGGCTCTCGACGTCGGTCCTCGCCGCGGCGATGAACTCGCCGTCATCCGCCTTCTTCACCGTCACCGCGTACGTGCCGCCCAGTCCCTGCCCGATCATCACCTGCTGGCCCGAGTACCGCCACGGGCCCCTGCTGGCCCGACTGAGCCGCTCTTGAATGTCCGCGAGAGGAAGCGCCATGAGCGAAGCCTACGTCTCGGACCTGCGGCGCTCACCGCCCCGCCGCCTCTCAGCGACTCGACTCGACGAGGTGCTGACGCCCGGCGGCGACCTGGACGCGGGTGGCGCCGCCGTCCGGGCCCACCAGCGTGAGCGTCGTCGGCCCGTCGGTCGCCACGTCGACGGTGTAGGTCGTGTGGGGCCCGATGCCGGCGTCGGCCAGTCGGATCGAGAGCGCGCCGACGTTGCCCAAGTTGAGCCCGATGGCCGGCTGGGGCGGCGGGTGAGGGCCGAGCCGCCAGTCCAGCTGGGTCACGATCGCCGGGGACGGGTCGCCGGGCACCAGCACGTCGTGGGTCCGGAGGTCGGTGACGCTCGGGTCGGGGTCGGCAGCCGAGGTGGCGTCGATCAGCGCGTCGCTGCCCGCCGAGCGCGCCCGAAGGTCCCGTAGCCAGTAGGCGCCTGTCGTGCCGTAGCCGAAGGCGGGGTTGTTGCTGGAATCGTTCCAACGGAACGTGACGTGTCCGGGTCGGGTGGCGCGGGCGTCGGAACCCATGAAGCGGGCGGCGTCGGAGAACCCGTCCTGCAGCTCGAAAGCCACGTGGTCCTCGGCGGGATAGAGGAGGTAGCGGTAGCGGAAGCCGCGTCGGTCGAGCCCTTGGGCCTCGGCGATCTCGTCGGTGACCGGCACCAGCTCATCGGCCGCCCCACCGGCGAGGTACATGGGCACCCACCGCACGTTGTCCAGGCTGGGCGTGTCCCCTGCCGTCCCGGCCAGCAGGATCGCCCTGGCGAAGAGGTCCGGATGGCCCTCGGTCAGGAGACCCGCCCCGAACCCGCCCATCGAGTAGCCCCCGATGACCGTTCGTTCCGGGTCGAGGTGGTAGGCGGACGCCACCTCGCGCCAGACCTCCCAGAAGTCCAGCTGGGCCTCGTTCACGAACCCGCCGGCGGGCCCGCGGCCCAGGGTCCCGACGCAGATGGACTGCCGGGCCTCGCACGCCTGCTGGGAGAGCTTCGGAGTGGTGGCGGAGTACTGGTTGTGGTTCTGGGTGAGGGAGTGGAGCAGGAAGGTCAGAGGTGCCGGGCGCGTGGGGTCCCGTCGGGTGGGGACGTAGACGGCGTAGGGCTGGACTCGGCCCAGATAGACGGGTTTGCCGTCAGCAATGGCGGCGACGTCGGTTCGCTTTCCCTGTCCCGGCTCGATCGACGACACGTACCATCGGTCGCTCCAGCCCGTCGGGGCTGGCTCTGGCGTCGTGTGTCGGGCGGCGAGATCCGCCCACCGGATCGTCGTCGCGAAGCCGCTCACGTCCCCGCGCGCCAGGGCGTCGGCCTGGCGGTTGTCGTTCCAGAAGTTGTCGCCCGGTGGTTCCTGGGCGACCGTTCGAAAGGCCACGTTGTAGACGGCCGGCTCCGTTGGTAGCGCCCCTCGGGCGGGGGCGAAGCCGTCGCCGGCTGCGTTGGCCAGCCCCGAGGCCAGGCGCACGCCCCAGCTGCCGCTTGGAGCGAGGACGCGGCGGGGGACCCGGACGATGAAGGACCTGGCCCCGAGGTCCACTTCGACTGGCAGGCGGGCGAGCACGGCGCCGCTGCGGACGTCCAGGAGACGGGCGCCCCGGCTCGAGACGACCAGCGCCCGGTCGATCCCAGGTGAGCTCACTCCGGCGCCGGCTGGCCACAGGCTCCCGGTCGTCGCGGATCCACCGGTGGCGAAGGCCCACTCGGCGACGGGCACGCTCGGATCGACGAGCGTGTTCCAGTCCACCCGCCACACGGTGGCCGCCGGCTCCAGGAAGATGCCCGCCCGGAAGATGTCGGCGCCGTTGTTGTCCGCCGGCCCGGGCGGGTAGCTGTAGTCGCCGAAGGAGGGGACGCCCTGCTCGGCCGGATCGGCGCCGGGAGCGCCCGGAAGGCCCGGCTGGCCTCGGGCACCGTGGTCGTCGTCGATCCAGTCGGTCCAGTAGTAGCCGCCCCCGGCCAGGCGGCCCGTGCCGGCCGTTCGCGGGAAGCGCTCCGGCCCCGGCCACGCCGCGGGGACCGGCAGCGTGGGCTCGGACCGCAGAGCGGCGACTGGCACGTCGTCGGGCAGCCCGCTCGGCGCTCTCGGCGCTCCAGCGGCTCCCGGCTGCGGCGCGGCCTGGGCGGGTGCCACGACCAGCATTGCGACGACGGCGGCGCACCCGGTGAGCATGGCCACCCGTCGCCCCATCGGCCAAGGTTTCGAGGGGAAGCGGCCGCGATCCTCCCGTGCGCGGGTTGCCGCATGGCTGGGTCGCCTTCCGGCCGGTGGCCGTCCTACGGTGTCGATCAGCGCACGGGCTGGTGTGTGCTCGGCACCGGGTGGAGGCAAACATGGACTTCGACATCCCCCAGGAGATCCAGGCGACCCTGGGCGCAATCGACGAGTTCATCGAGCGGGAGATCGAGCCGCTCGAACGCGAAGACGACAACGTCCGCTTCTTCGACCATCGACGCGAGTACGCCCGTACCGACTTCGAAGCCGGTGGCGTCCCGCGCCGGGAATGGGAGCAGCTGCTGGCCGAGATGCGACGCCGTGCTGACGCCGCCGGTTGGCTCCGGTGGGCGCTCCCCAAGGAGTACGGCGGGCACGAGGCCAGCAACCTGGAGATGGCGATCATTCGGGAGCACCTCGCCGCTCGGGGCCTCGGGCTGCACAACGACCTGCAGAACGAGAGCTCGATCGTCGGCAACTTCCCGACCGTGCTCATGATGCGCGACTTCGGCACGGAAGCCCAGCGCGACGAGTGGATGCCCGGGTTCTTCGACGGGACGAGGCGCCTCGCATTCGGGCTCACCGAGCCGGACCATGGCTCTGACGCGACCTATCTCGACACTACGGCGGTGCTCGACGGCGACGAATGGGTGATCAACGGGCACAAGCGCTTCAACTCGGGCCTGCACCACGCCACCCACGACATCATCTTCGCCCGGACGTCGGGAGAGCCGGGGTCGCCGTTCGGCATCTCCGCCTTGCTGGTGCCGACCGACTCGCCTGGGTTCTCCGTCGACTTCTTCTGGTGGACCTTCAACATGCCCACCGATCACGCCGAGGTGACCCTTACCGACGTGCGGGTGCCGAGGTCTGCGGTGTTCGGTGCCGTCGACCGCGGTCTCGAGCTCGCCCAGCACTTCGTCCACGAGAACCGCATCCGTCAGGCAGCATCCTCACTCGGCGCCGCGCAGTTCTGCATCAACGAGGCGGTGGCGTATGCGAACGGGCGCCAGACGTGGGGCCGGCCACTGTCGCGGAACCAGGCCATCCAGTTCCCGCTGGTGGAGCTGCACACCGAAGCGGCGATGCTGCGCCAGCTGGTGCGGTCCACGGCCTGGGCGCTCGACCGACAGCACCACATGGAGGTCACCCACGAGGTCGCAATGTGCAACTACCGCGCCAATCGCCTGGCGTGCGACGCCGCCGACCGGGCGATGCAGACCTGCGGTGGCGTGGGCTACAGCCGGCACATGCCCTTCGAGCACATCTACCGCCACCACCGGCGCTACCGCATCACCGAGGGATCCGAGGAGATCCAGATGCGCAAGGTGGGCCAGCACCTGTTCGGCCTGGGCTCGTCTGCGGGGCCGGCATCCGGGGGCGGCAGTGGCCTCAGGAGCTCGACAGAGGCGACGCCGTGAGGCTGCGTTGATCCGCCTCGGTCTCCTCGAGCAGCTTGCGAGGATGACGGCCGTCGACGTAGCCGATGAAGGGCGGGTGGATGTTGTAGCCGAGGAGCTCCTGTAGGCGCACCGGAAGGGTGGAGGCCAGGCTCGGGGGGACGGCGAGGACGTGGTTCTCGACCGGCCGCAGCCACGAGGCGGCGTAGTGCAGCACGACACCCAGACGGTCGTCCCCGGTCCGGTTGGGACCCCCGCCGTGCCACACGCTGCCGGTGTAGAGCAGCGCCGTTCCCGCCGGCATCTCGACGGTGACCGTCGGGGTGTCCGGACCCGGTCGCTCGGTCGTCCAGTGGTTGCTCCCGGCGACAATGCGGGTCGCCCCGTTCGCCTCGGTGAAGTCCTGGAGCGGCCACATCACGTTGACGACGACCTCGTCGTGCGGTCGCGGCAGCGGGTAGATGGCGTCATCGGGATGGAGGGGCTGGGCCTGTTCCCCAGGCCCGATCGAGATGCCGGCCGGGGCGCTCAGCTGATAGGCCCCGAGCACACGGTCGAGGATGGCGAGCACCTCGGGATGCAGGGCGAGGGCGTCGAGTGATCGGGTCTTGGCGAACAGCGCGTACACCCGCCGCGTGCGACGGCCCTCGAAGTCGTCGCGACCCGACGGCGTCGTGGCCAGGATCTCTTCGAGCTCGGCCCGGGCCCACCTGACCTGCTCGGCATCGATGGCGTCGGGGATCGTCGCGTAGCCCCGTTCGGCCAGCGACGCCGCGGTCGCCTCGGTCATGCCCCCTCCTCCCTGCGCCTGGTGCGATCATTCCCCAAGGGAATGTTGTAACTCTAACCGTCCAGAAGGGAATGTCAAGCGTGGCCGACCTGAACGCGACGCAGGGCTCGCTACTGGGATTCCTCCACGAGGGCCCCCTGACCGGCTGGGACCTGATCCGACGGGTCGAAGGTGGGCTCTCGCGCTTCTGGAACGTCACCTCCAGCCACGTGTACCGCGAGCTGCGTGTGCTCGAGGAGCGTGGGCTCATCGAGGCAGGTC
>DASXYV010000514.1:0-1779 GCA_036502305.1 Acidimicrobiales bacterium | reverse complement strand
TGTTCATGGTCGAGGGGAACGCCTCGATGTACCTCGGCTCGCCTCGCATGGCCGAGATGGTGATCGGCGAGCACGCCACGCTGGAGGAGATGGGTGGCGCCCGCATGCACGCCACCATCTCGGGCTCGGCCGACGGGCTGGCTGCCGACGACGCAGCCGCGATCGCCGCGGCGAGGGCGTACTTCTCGTACATGCCGCGGTCGTGGCGCGAGGACCCGCCTCCAGTCGGCGCTGTCCAACCGGCGAGGCCCTTGACCGCGGAGACCATCCCGGCCTCGCAGCGAGCTGGTTACGACATGCACGACGTCATCGACGCGTTGGTGGACGACGGATCGTTCTTCGAGATCAAGCCCGATTTCGCCAACGAGCTCGTCGTCGGATGGGCGCGACTGGACGGCGAGGCCGTCGGCATCGTGGCCAACAATCCGCTGCGCAAGGGCGGTGTGCTCTTCGTCGACTCGGCCGACAAGGCCGCCCGCTTCATCTGGTGCGCGGACGCGTTCAACGTGCCCCTGATCTTCCTGGCCGACGTGCCCGGGTTCATGGTCGGCAGTGCCGTGGAGCGGGGGGGCATCATCCGCCACGGAGCCAAGATGATCACTGCGGTGTCAGAGGCAACGGTGCCCAAGCTGTCGGTCATCGTGCGGAAGGCCTACGGCGCCGGGCTCTACGCCATGGCAGGACCCGCGTTCGAGCCGGACAGCTGCATCGCCCTGCCTTCGGCCCAGATCGCCATCATGGGTCCCGAGGCCGCGATCAACGCCGTCTACGCCAACCGGATCGCGGCGATAGAGGACCCGGCCGAGCGGGCGTCGTTCGTGGCCGAGCGCCGGACCGAGTTCGAGGCCGACGTCGACCTCCTGCGGCTAGCGTCCGACCTCGTGATCGACGCCGTGGTCGAGCCCGAGCAACTCCGCGACGAGCTGGTGGCCCGATTGGCGCTCGCCCGGTCCAAGCGGAGGGGCTTCACGGAGCGACGCCACGGCGTGCCGCCGGTATGAGCGCTGCTGGGCGGCCGACGCTGGTGCGAATTCGCGAGGTGGGGCCCCGAGACGGGCTCCAGGTCGAGCCGCCGGTGAGCGTCGAGGCCCGGGTGGCGCTGGTGGAGGCGCTGGTGGCCGCGGGTGTGCAGGAGGTCGAGGCGGTCGCGTTCGTCTCGCCCTCGGCGGTGCCGGCGATGGCCGGGGCGGCGGAGGTGCTGGCCACGATCTCCCGGCGACCGGACGTGCGCTACGTGGCGCTGGTCCCCAACCTCCAGGGGGCACAGCTCGCCCTCGAGGCTGGCGTGGATGCGCTCTCGGTGACCGTCTCCGCCTCGCCGGAGTACAACCGGCGAAATGTTCGCATGTCGATCGACGAGTCGGTCGCCCAGGTCACGAGCATCGCGGGCGCGGTTGGCGACGTACCGATCGATGTGGTGGTGTCGTGCGCCTTCGGGTCTCCGTACGAAGGAGATCTGGCTCCTGCTGACGTGGCGCGACTGGGCGACCAGGTGCTCGCCGCTGGAGCTACCTCGTTGACCTACGCCGACACGACCGGGATGGCCACGCCTCGCCGGATCGAGGAGCTCCTCGACGAGGTGGGCGTGGATATCGGGCTGCACCTCCACGAGACGAGGGGCACCGGGTTGGTCAACGCCTACGCTGCCTGGGAGCGAGGCGTCGCGCGCTTCGACACGTCGATCGGGGGCCTGGGGGGCTCGCCCTTCGCCGCCGGGTCGGCCGGCAATCTGGCGACCGAGGACCTGGTCCACCTCCTCGACGACCACGGAGTGGACAC
>DASXYV010000513.1:0-1836 GCA_036502305.1 Acidimicrobiales bacterium | reverse complement strand
GCAAGACCGAAGGCGTTGGCGGTGGTGCGCCTGCTGGCGAGCCCGTCGAGGTGACGGCCGGTGCTCCCGCCGGTGCCAGCGCGATGCCTCGCGCCCAGACCAAGGCGTCCCTGAGCGCGGCCATCGACCAGTGGGTGGTCGACCTGGGCCAGGAGGAGCACGACCTGCGGGACCGGCTCCTCGAGGTCAAGGGCCGGCTCCAGTCTCCGTCCTCGGCGCCGGCCGTCGGGCAGCAGGACGGCCGGACGTGAGACCAGCTCAGGGCGGGTGTTGCCCGCTCCGGGCGGGTCGTGGCCCGGCCCTGCGCGCCCGGGCCCGTGGCGGACGGTACCGTCGTCTGGTCGGCCGAGGGGTTTGACAGCGTCCAGCCGTCATCCCAGCCTGGGGTCCAGACATGCCTAAGCCACTCGTTATCGTCGAATCGCCCGCCAAGGCCAAGACCATCGCGGGGTTCCTCGGGCGCGATGTGGTCGTCGAGTCATCGATCGGCCACATTCGCGACCTGCCTCGGAGCGCGGCCGACGTGCCGGCCGCGTTCAAGGCCGAGTCGTGGGCGCGCCTTGGTGTCGACGTCGACAACGGGTTCAAGCCGCTGTATGTCGTGGCCAAGGAGAAGAAGGCCCAAGTCAGCAAGCTGAAGAGCCTGATGCGCGACGCCAGCGAGGTGTACCTGGCCACTGACGAGGACCGCGAGGGAGAGTCGATCGCCTGGCACCTGATGGAGGTGCTGGCTCCCCGGGTGCCGGTCAAGCGCATGGTCTTCCACGAGATCACCCGCGGAGCCATCGAGCGGGCGGTCGACGAATGGAGGGATCTGGATCGACGGCTGGTCGACGCCCAGGAGGCGCGCCGCATCCTCGACCGTCTCTACGGCTACGAGGTCTCGCCGGTGCTGTGGAAGAAGGTGCTGCCCAGGCTGTCCGCCGGGCGCGTGCAGAGCGTCGCCACCCGCATCCTCGTCGAGCGCGAGCGGGCCCGGATCCGATTTCGCTCGGCCAACTGGTGGGATCTGGAGGGACGGTTCGCCCGGGAGGCGCAGCCCTTCTCGGCCACCCTGGTCTCGGTCGACGACCAGCGCCTGGCGACGGGCAAGGACTTCTCCGAGACCGGTGAGCTGCGCACCCCAAAGGGATCAGCTGGCCTCGTCCTGCTCGACGAGCCCAAGGCGAGGGACCTGGCCGAGCGGCTCGCCGACACCTCCTTTGCCGTCACCTCGGTCGAGGAGAAGCCGTTCAAGCGCTCTCCCTACCCGCCGTTCACGACCTCGACGCTGCAGCAGGAAGCGGGACGCAAGCTGCGATTCAGCGCCGCGCGCACGATGCAGACCGCCCAGCGCCTGTACGAGAACGGCTACATCACCTACATGCGGACCGACTCGACCGCCCTGTCGACCACCGCCGTGACTGCTGCCCGCGACCAGGCGGGGGCGCTGTACGGCGCCGAGTACGTGTCGCCCCAGCCTCGCCGCCACGACCGCAAGGTGAAGAACGCCCAGGAGGCCCACGAGGCGATCCGACCGGCAGGGGAGTCATTTCGCCGGCCCGATCAGGTCGCGAGTCAGGTGTCACAGGACGAGGCCCGCCTGTACGACCTCGTCTGGAAGCGCACGGTCGCCTCGCAGATGGCCGACGCCAGTGGGATGAGCGTCCAGGTCCGCCTGGCGGGCGTGGCCGCGTCGACCGATGGCAGGCCGGCGGCCGGCGAGCGGGCCGAGTTCGCAGCCAGCGGCAAGGTCATCACGTTCCCCGGCTTCCTCCGTGCCTACGTCGAGGGTGCCGACGACCCCGAAGCCGAGCTCGAGGACCGCGAGGTCCACCTCCCGAGGTTGGCCGCTGG
>DASXYV010000512.1:0-6339 GCA_036502305.1 Acidimicrobiales bacterium | reverse complement strand
GAACGGCTGCGCCGGTATCTTGGGGCCTCCAGTGAGTGACGATGGCTTCGTGCATCCGGACTTCGAGCCGGTTGCGTCCGCGTTCCGCAGTCAATTGCGGCGCACCACGGGTGGCGCCGCGGTAGCCGTCTACCACGGGGGTGAGCTGGTCGTCGACCTGTGGGGCGGCCGCCGCAACGACGAGGGAGACTCGTGGCAGCGCGACACCATGGCCATGTGCTTCTCCACCACGAAAGGCCTGACCTCGACCGCGCTCCACGTACTGGCTGACCGCGGCCTGGTGAGCTACGAGGCCCCGGTTGCGACGTACTGGCCCGAGTTCGCCCAGGCGGGGAAGGAGAAGATCACTCTTCGGCATCTGCTCAGCCACTCGGCCGGACTGCACCGCATCCGAACCGTGATCGACGGGGCGTACCGCATGCTCGACTGGGACTACATGGTCGACGCGCTGGCCCGGGCGGCGCCCGCCTACGTGCCGGGGACGGCCAACGGCTATCACGCGCTCACCTACGGCTGGCTGGTCGGCGAGGTTGTCCGGCGAGTTTCAGGCAAGCCCCTCGATGTGTTTGTCCAGGACGACGTGGCCGCTCCGCTTGGTGTCGATGGCCTGTTCCTCGGCTGTCCGCCAGCGGAGCGTGGCCGGGTCGCTCCCCTCGAGCCCATGGGCCACCTCTCCTTCGGTCCTCGGCCCGTTCGTGAGGCGCAGAAGATGATGGGGGCGCAGGTGGGAAGGCTCGCGTCATTGGTGCGGTTCCCGGTCAACCCCCGCCGCATCGTCAACACCCTCGCGCCCCGGGGCCTCGAGGACGTGCTGTCCGGGAGTGACGTGATGGACGCCTCGATCCCAGCGGTCAACGGCTTCTTCACCGCCCGTTCTCTCGCTCGTCTGTACGCCATGATCGCCGGACCGGGCGCGGCGGACGGTGTCAGACTGCTATCGCCCGAGACGGTCCGGGAGATGGGCCGCATCCAGTCCTGGCGCCGAGACCTCGTCTTGGTGATGCGAATGCGCTGGCGACTCGGGTACCACCTCGTCGGCACCACCCGGGGCGTCATCGACGAGGCGTTTGGTCATTTCGGCTTCGGGGGGTCCGGTGGTTGGGCCGATCCGTCACGGGAGCTGTCTCTCGCTATGGTCTGCAACCGCGGGAGTGGCACGCCGATCGGCGACATGCGCCTCCTCCAGCTCGGCACCGCGGTGATGGAATCGTCACGGTTCGACAGGACACGAGGAGGCCGGACCAGCTGACATCGGCTCGTGCGACAGACTGATCGCGTGTCGAGGGTGGTCGAGCGGTTGCGCGCCGCTGGATGTGTCGCGGCGGAGGAGGAGGCGCACGACCTCTTGGGCACGGCTCCCGACCCGCGGACGCTCGAGGCCTGGCTGACCCGGCGGGAGCGGGGCGAGCCGCTGGCGTGGATCACGGGAGGCCTCGAGTTCTGTGGCCGGTGGCTCCACGTGGCACCGGGTGTCTACGTCCCTCGGATCCAGAGCGAGGCGCTGGCGAGGCGGGCCACCCGGTTGCTCTCGGACCACGCCCGTGTCGCCGACCTGTGCACCGGCGCGGGCGCGATCGCGGCTCACATCAGGGCCGAGGTGCCGACCACCGCGGTCATCGGTATCGACGTCGACCCGAACGCCGTCGCCTGCGCGGTGCGCAACGGCGTCAGCGCCCTCGTCGGGGATCTCGATCTGCCTCTGCAGCCCGATCACACCTTCGACGTCGTCACGGCCGTGCCGCCATACGTCCCGGCCGGCGACCTCCGGCTCTTGCCCGCCGACGTGCAGCGCTACGAGCCGCGAGCCGCCCTGGAAGGCGGCGCCGACGGCCTCGTCGTTGCCCGCCGGGTCGTCGCGGCAGCGGGCCGGCTCCTGCGTCCCGGTGGTTGGCTCCTGATCGAGCTCGGCGGCAAGCAGGACGAGGCGCTTTCCCCGGAACTGGGCCCATCCGGTTTCGGCGACGTCGAGTGGTGGCGGGACGAGGACGCCGAGCTGAGGGGCCTGGCTGCCCGACTCATCCTCTAGCGGCCTGCCAGGCGGAGCTCTCCAGAAAGTGGTTGTCGTAGAGGTCCTGCGACGCCATCAGGTCATCCAGCGTCGCCTCCTCCTTGGCGAGACGCTCGAGCAGGCGGAAATAACCGAACCGCTCGATGCCGGGCGCGAGGACGATCAGCAGCTCGGCGGAATGGCCGGGCGCGGCCGCAAAGGCGTGGGCCATGTCGGGCGGGACCACGGCCACGTCTCCCTCGTTGGCGGTCACCACCTGGTCACCGGTCAGGATCTGCGCCCTCCCGTCGAGCACGTAGAACAGCTCGGCCGACTTCGTGTGGGTGTGCGGGAGCGCTCCGTTGGCACCCTCTCCGAGCGACGTTCGCATGACGCTGAGCGCTCCGCCCGTGGCGTCGCTGTCCGCGAGTAGCCGGGCGGTCACCGGGGCCATGCCGAGGACCTCGGCGTCGACCTCCCGTACGACGATGGCGTCATCAAAGCTCGGCACGGTCATGTCCCACCCTCCCTGGTCACCGGGGCGAGCGTAGTTCCAAGGCTGCGCTGCGGAAGCCGTCAGCGTCCCTCCACTCGTGCGGCGGGAAGAGGCTCAGGATGCGGGCGACGAGCCGCTCTCGAGCTGCTGCTTGAGTCGCTCCAGTGCCTGGGCGTTGCCCTTGCGCATCGACCCGGACATCAACGGGGCCATGAGCTTGAACAGGCCCCCGGGCTTGGGCGCCATCACGAGCTTCACCCTGGTCCCTGAACCCTCGTCGGAGAGCTCCCACCGTCCCGCCGGCTCCATCGAGCCCGGGCCCGCCTTTGCCGGCGGGCCGTGCCAGGCCAACTTCGACGGTGTCTCGAACTCGGTCCACTCGAAGGTGCTCTCGGTCTGGCCGCGCGCCATCTTGTAGCTGTACTCGGTGCCGCGGGCAGGCTCGCCCGGCGAGACCTGCTTCACCCACGCGAACTGCGTTACGTACTCCGGCAGCCGTTCGGCGTGAGCGAGGTGGCCGAAGACCTCGGACCGTGGTCGCGAGATGGTGGTCTGCGCCTCAATCTCCATGGGTCACTCCTCCCCGCGCTACGAGGGTCTGGAATCTCGGAAAGCCCCAGCCTACGACGGCGTCGTCCGCCGTCGAGAGCGGGCCGAGGCGGCCTCCCGCCGCCCCTGCCCGCAGCCCAACAAAGGGTCGACCGCCTGCGACGGCGAACTGTGAGCAGGTGATCTCGGGCTCTCGATCACGAATTGCTGCCCTGGCGGTGAGCGCAGTGGCCACCGTGAGCCCGGTCGTGATGATCTGCGGCGCCGCAACCGCTGCCCACAAGGTCGGCGTCGCCCGGCTGAGGGCCGCGCAGACCGCGGTCGTCGGGTCCCTCGGCGACCCGAACCAGGCGCTGGCCAGCTCCGGTCCCGGCGCCTCGGGTGGCGCCCGGCCGCACACCCCCGACCAGGGTGGAGCGACGCCTCCTGGCCAGAGCACCACTACGGGAACGGGAGTCGCACCGGCGCGGACCACGGCTTCCTCGACCACGGCGCCCGCTCCTGCGACGACGACGACCACCTCGCCAGCGCAGATGGTGATCAACACATCCCACGACTTCGCCATCGCCCTGCTGGAGACGCTCGGCGACCCGGTCACGTCGCAGAACACCGGGGCCATCGTGTCATGGGCGCGGGCCGAGGGCGGCGCCTGGAACAGCCCGGCGAAGTACAACCCGCTCAACACCACCCGTAGGATGCCGGGCTCGTACTCGATGAACGGCGCCGGGGTCCAGGCCTACACGAGCTGGCCCGAGGGCCTGGCGGCCACGGCCCAGACGCTGCAGGCCGGCGCCTACGGACGGATCCTGACTGCCCTCAAGGCCGGCAACAGCGAGCAGGCGGTGGAGCAGGCGGTGGCGTCGTCACCCTGGGGAACCGGCAGCTTCCAGCTGCTGCCCTGATCCCCGCCCTCGGGCCAGCGGTCGTGGCCGCGGCCTAACCTCGGCCTCGGTCTCACGACACGTGAGACGAGTGAGGAGCGTCTCGTGAGCTACAGGGTGATCGGATGGAGCACGGGCAACGTCGGTCGACACGCCATCGCCGGGATCCACGCACACCCGGACCTGGACCTGACCGGCGTCTGGGTGTCGAGCCTGGCGAAGGACGGACGCGACGCCGGCGAGCTCGCCGGGATGGGCAAGGAGCTCGGCGTCCGCGCGACCGCCGACGCCGAGTCGCTCCTGGCCCTCCGCCCGGACTGCATCGTGCACTCCGCCATGGCCGACGACCGGCTCATGGAGGCTCTCGAGGATCTCCAGCGCTTCTTGCGGGCGGGGGTGAACGTGGTGTCGAGCGGGCCGGTGTTCCTCCAGTATCCCGACGGCGTCGTGCCCGACGAGATCGTGGCTCCGGTGCGGCAGGCGGCTCTCGACGGTGGCTCGTCGCTGTGGGTGAACGGCATCGACCCCGGCTTCGCCAACGACTGGCTGCCGCTGGTGCTCACGGGGATCAGCGAGCGCATCGAGGAGGTTCGCTGCCTCGAGATCCTCAACTACGCCACCTACGACCAGCCCATGGTGCTGTTCGACATCATGGGCTTCGGACGTCCGCTCGACGAGACGCCGCTCCTGCTGCAGCCGGGCACACTCACCACGGCCTGGGGAAGCGTCGTGCGGCAGCTGGCCGCCGGGCTGGGGGTAGAGCTCGACGGCGTCGAGCAGGTCTACGAGCGGGTGCCGGCGCCCGACACGTTCGAGGTCGCCTCGGGCACCATCGAAGCGGGCACCGCCGCGGCCCTGCGGTTCGAGGTCCGGGGCACGCGCCAGGGGCGCGCGCCCGTGGTGCTCGAGCACGTGACCCGGCTGCGCGACGACCTGGCGCCGGGGTGGCCCCAGCCCGCCGGACGCGGCGGGTACCGGGTCGTGATCACCGGTGAGCCGAACTACACCCTCGACCTGCAGCTACTCGGAAGCGATGGCGATCACAACACCGCGGGCCTCAAGGCAACCGCCATGCGCCTCGTGAACGCGGTCCCGGCCGTCGTCGCCGCACCGCCCGGCCTGCTCACCGCCCTGGACCTGCCGCTGGTGACGGGCCGCGGGCTCGTCGTGTGATGGCGGGGCCAGAGAGCCGACCGGGAGCTGCCGGTCGACGGGAGCCACCCGCTGAAGGCGCCCTCCTCAGCGGGATCCGTGTCCTCGATCTCAGCATCTGGCGACCCGGCCCCTATGCCACCCAGCTGCTCGTCGAGCTGGGCGCCGAGGTCCTCAAGGTCGAGCCGCCGGGCGGTGACCCGATGCGCGTGTTCCCGACGCTCTTCGGCGTGCTCAACGCCGGGAAGCGAGCGGTGGCGGTCGACCTCAAGGAGGCGTCCGCACGCGACGCGGTGCTGGAACGGGCGGCCTCGGCGGACGTCGTGGTCGAGGGTTTTCGTCCCGGCGTGGTCGACCGCCTCGGCGTCGGCGACGCGGCCGTGCGTGAGAAGAACCGGGCGGTGGTCTACTGCTCGGTGTCGGGCTACGGGCAGGACGGCCCGCTGCGTCTCCTTCCCGGCCACGACCTGAACTATCAGGCGTGGGCCGGTGCGGTCGAGCCCCGACCAGGAAGCGATGACGCTCCCGTCGTCGGTCGCCCACCCATCGCCGACCTCGCCGGGGGGTCCTACGCGGCCCTCGCCATCAGCGCGGCGCTGGTGCGACGCGAACGCCGAGGGGAGGGCGAGCGCATCGACGTGTCGATGACGGACATCCTGGCCACATGGACCGGCGCCCTCCCGCCGCTCATCATGTCGGACGGTCAGTCCCTCGGCGACCTCCCCGGATACGGGACCTTCGCCACCGCCGACGGTGGCTGGATCGCTCTCGGTGTCCTGAGCGAGGACGGCGCGTGGGCTGACCTCGTGCGCGCCCTCGGTCTCGACGACGCGGCCTCACTGGGATTCGCCGAGCGCGTGGCGCTCGGCAAGCAGCTCAACGCGCGGATCGTCGAGGCGATCGGCGACAGCCGGCGCGACGAGGTCGTCGCCGCCCTCGTCGAGGCGGGCGTGCCCGTGTCGCCCGTGCTCTCGCAGCAGGAGATGCTCGGCGCCGAGCTCTTTCGACGACGGGGCACCGTGGCGGATGGTCCCGACGGCGAGGCCGTCATGCGCCATCCCGTCCGCTACGACCGACACCCGGTGCGGGCTCCTCGGGACGTGCCGCCACTGGCGTCGGGGGTCGACAACTTCCCTGCCTGGCGCTGACGGCCCCCGCCATCGCCCGCCCGAGCCGGGTCGGGCGCCTCTTGTCAGGACACCCCCGCCGTGGTACGCAACTAGTCACAGGGAGGGTCTGATGCACGATGCGCCTGAGTTCGGCGTGGTTGTCTC
>DASXYV010000511.1:0-6871 GCA_036502305.1 Acidimicrobiales bacterium | reverse complement strand
TTCGGCTGTCGAGGTGTGGCGAGCGCTCTGCGACGCGCTGCGCGTCGAGTCGGTGTCGATGGAGGCGGCCGCCCGTCCGGGACTCCACCCAACCCGCAGCGCCCGCCTGGTGGTGCGCGACACCGGCGCCGATCTCGGCGGCCTCGGTGAGGTCGACCCAGACGTGCTGAGCGCCTTCGGGCTCGGCGCCCGGAGCGGGCGGGTCGGTTGGATCGAGGTCGACCTGGGGGTCCTCCTGGGTGCGCCCCGCCGCCAGCTCCAGGCTCGACCGGTGAGCCGCTTTCCCTCGAGCGACGTCGACCTGGCCTTCGTCGTCGCCGACTCGACGCCAGCCGGGGCGGTGCAGGAGACCCTCGCCAGAGCCGGGGGGGACCTGCTGGTGGAGCTGGCCCTGTTCGACGTCTACCGGGGCGAGGGGATGCCGCCCGGCCGCCGCAGCCTGGCCTTCCGGCTGCGCTTCTGCGCGCTGGACCACACCCTCACCGACGACGAGGTGGGCGAGGCTCGACGCCGCTGCATCGAGGCCGTCGAGACGGCCCATCCGGCCGAGCTCCGGGGTGTGTAGGTCGGTCGGCGCTGGCGGCTCTGGGCGAGCCGCTCACGGCCCCTCCGGGTCCCCGATGTCGCCGCTCTCCAGGCGGTCGAGCACGTCGAGGGTGTGCTCGCCGAGGCGGGAGGTGATCCGGGCCAGCGCTCCCGGCGGGAGCTGGTCCAGGAAGTAGAAGCCGACGATCTCGTCGGCGTCCGGTTCGCCTGTCTCGGCCAGCGACTCCACGACGTCCAGGCAGCGGCCGAGGAGGGCCTCGTCGCCCTCCTTGCCCAGCACCACGTCGTTGACGAAGTCGGCGAGCTCCCCGAAGACGACGTCGGCCCCGAGGTCGTCCTCGTAGATGCCCACCAGCTCGTCGTACCGGTTCTCCAGCTCGGGTACGGCCTGGCGCAGCTCGTCCACGGCTCGCTGCTCGACGCCCTCGATCGTGGGTCGCATGGGGTCTCCTCCGATCTCCGTTCTCCGCTCTCCGATCTGCGGTCTGCGGTCTGCGGTCTCCGTTCTAATAGGAAACTACACGAAATACATTGAGAGGGCCAGAGAGGTGAGACTCAGAGGCGGCGAAGGATGCGCATGATCTGATCGGTGCGGTAGCTGGCCAGCTTCACGCTCCAGCAGTCGAGCGCCGACCGCCGCGCCTCGTTGCCGAAGAACGTTGTCATGGGCCCTTCGAGCTGGTACGAGTCGGCACCCTCGACCCACTCGGTCGTCTCGTCAGCCAGCGTCACCTCGAATCCCATCTGCTTCACCTTCCTGGGAGTGCTCCTGCAGGGCCTGACGGTACGAGGATCGCCCTGTGGAGCGATAGACCATCAACCCTGTGGATATCGCGCGCCATCCACAGCCCTGTTCCGCTTTCGCATTAACATGCGATAGGATGTATAGTCATCGACATGCGGATCGGGATCGCCGGCGCGTCCGGCTATACCGGCGCCGAGCTCTTGCGGCTCTGTGCCGGCCACCCCCAGCTCGAGGTGGCCTGGGCCGGTGCCGGCACCCAGGCCGGGAGCCAGGTCGGCGAGCTGTACCCGAGCCTGGCTGGCGCCTATCCCGGCCTGCGGCTGGACGAGGTCGACCCCGCTGCCCTCGACGGCCTCGACCTGGTGTTCCTGGCCCTGCCCCACGGCGAGGCCCAGCACCTGGTGGCCGACATCCGCAAGGGCGTCGGCGTCATCGTCGACCTCTCGGCCGACTTCCGCCTGCGGGACCCGGCCGCCTATCCGTCCTGGTACGGCGCCGAGCACACCGCCCCGGAGCTCCTGTCCGCCTTCTCCTACGGCCTCCCGGAGCTGTTCCGGGCCGACCTGGTCGGCGCCGACCTCATCGCCGCACCGGGGTGCTACGTCACCGCCGCGGCCCTCGCCCTGGCGCCGTTCGTGCGCGCCGGCGCCGTCGAGCCCACGGGGGTGATCGTCGACGCCGCCAGCGGTATCTCGGGAGCGGGCCGACGCCTGGTCCACACGACCCAGTACGGCACGGCCAACGAGGACTTCGCGGCCTACGGGCTGCTCGACCACCGCCACACCCCCGAGATCGAGCAGGCGACCGGCGCCCAGGTACTGTTCACCCCGCACCTCGCCCCGATGACCCGCGGCATCCTGGCCACCTGCTATGCGCGCCCGGCCGGGCCCACCGACAGCGCCGAGGTGCTCGCGCTCCTGAGTGCCGCCTACGAGGACGAGCCGTTCGTCTCCGTGAGCGAGTCACCGCCGTCGACGAAGGCGACACTCGGCTCCAACGCCGCCCACCTGACCGCCCGCTACGACCCGCGCACCGGGTGGGTGCTGGTGCTTTGCGCGCTCGACAACCTGGTCAAGGGGGCGTCGGGCCAGGCGGTCCAGTGCGCCAACCTGGCGCTCGGCCTGCCCGAGACCACCGGCCTGTCAACAGTCGGCGTGTACCCGTGAGCGTCACCGCCCCCGACGGCTTCGTGGCCGGCGGCGTCGCCTGCGGGATCAAGGCGTCGGGTCAGCTCGACCTGGCCGTGATCGCCACCGCGGACGCCAGGGCCGTGCCGGCCGCTGGGGTCTTCACGGTCAACCTGGCCCCCGCCGCTCCGGTGCAGGTGAGTCGCGCGCACCTGGCGGCGAGCGGCGGTCGGGCCACAGGTGTCGTCATCAACGCCGGGAACGCCAACGCCGCGACCGGGATCGTCGGCCGAGCCAACGCCGAGCGCACCGCGACGCTGGTGGCCTCGGCGCTCGGAACGGCACCGGAACACGTGCTGGTGTGCTCCACCGGGATCATCGGCGTGCCCCTGCCGATGGAACGTCTCGATGCCGCCCTCCCGCCCCTCGTGACCGGGCTCGCGCCCGACGAGGCGGCCGCCACGGCGGCGGCGACGGCGATCATGACGACCGACACGGCCGTGAAGCAGACCAAGGTCGAGGCGGACGGCTTCGTCGTCGGCGGGATGGGAAAGGGCGCGGCGATGCTCGCCCCCGACATGGCGACGATGCTGGCCGTGCTCACGACCGACGCCCTCGTCGATGCCGTCGCGCTGGCGCCCATGCTGCGCCAGGCGGTCGACCACTCCTTCAACGCCGTGTCCATCGACGGGTGCACGTCGACCAACGACACGGTGCTGGTCCTGGCGAGCGGCAGCGCCGGCCCGGTCGACGAAGCGGCGGTCTCTGAAGCGCTGCACGATGCGTGCGCGGACCTGGCGAGCCAGATGGTGGCCGACGCCGAGGGGGCGACGCGCGTCGTGCAGATCGCGGTGAACGGAGCGGCCGACGACGCCGAGGCGAGGCGGGCGGCCAGGCGGGTGGCTGACAGCGCGCTCGTGAAGTGCTCGATGTACGGGGGTGACCCGTACTGGGGTCGGGTGGTGAGCGAGCTCGGCAGCGCCGGGGTGTCCTTCGACCCCGAGCGGGTCAGCATCTCCTACGGCGGGGTGACCACGTGCCGCAAGGGAGTGGCCGCCGCCCACGACGAGGCTGCCGTGCGCTCCCATCTGGCCGGCAAGCATGTCGAGCTCCGCGCCGACCTCGGGTTGGGGACCGGGGCCGCCGTGATCCTGACCGCCGATCTCGGGCCCGGCTACATCGACGAGAACATGAGGACCTCGTGAGCGCCGTGGCTCCCAGCCAGCTGGACCCCGCGACCCGGGCCGAGGTGCTGGCCGAGGCCCTGCCGTACATCCGCCGCTTCTGGGGCAAGGTCGTGGTCATCAAGCACGGTGGGAGCGCCATCTCGCCCTCCGCGCAGCCGGCGGGGCGGGCCGCGGGCCACGCCGTCGACCCCGCGCTGGCCACGTTCGCCCAGGACATCGTCCTGATGAGCTCGGTCGGCATGCGCCCGGTGGTGGTGCACGGCGGTGGGCCACAGATCGGGGAGCTGATGGCCCGACTGGGCAAGCAGGCCGAGTTCAGGGACGGCCTCCGGGTAACCGACGCCGACACTCTCGACATCGCCCGCATGGTGCTCGTGGGCAAGGTCAACCGCGACATCGTGGGGGCGATCAACGTGCACGGGCCGCTGGCCGTGGGGCTGTCGGGCGAGGACGCCGGTCTCATCACGGCCAGTGCCCATCCGGGGGAGCTCGGCTTCGTCGGCGAGGTGCACTCGGTCAACCCGGGGATCCTCGAGCGCCTGTTGGCCCAGGACCTCATCCCGGTGGTGGCGACGATCGGGACGGACGCGACCGGGCAGGCCTACAACATCAACGCCGACACGGTGGCCGGCGCAGTGGCGGAGGTGCTCGGCGCAGAGAAGCTGGTGTACCTCACCGACGTCGAGGGGCTGCGCAGGGACCGAAATGACCCGGCGTCACTCGTCCAGACCACCAACGGCGACGAGCTCGAGGCCATGATGGCCGACGGCACCCTGTCGGACGGGATGATCCCCAAAGCGGCCGCCTGCGTGCGAGCGGTGCGCTCCGGCGTCGGCCAGGCGCACATCCTCGACGGACGGCTCCCACATGCGCTCCTGCTCGAGATCTACACCCGTGAAGGGGTGGGAACGCTGGTGAGCCCGTGACGAACGCCGAGGCCGGGCCGGGAGGCCGTCCCGAGAGCAGCGTCCTGATGTCGACCTATCCGCCGACGCCGGTCACCTTCGTGAGGGGAGAGGGGACGCGCTTGTACGACGAGGACGGCCGTCGTTACCTCGACTTCCTGTCGGGACTGGCGGTCACCGCGCTCGGGCACTGTCACCCGGTCGTGACCGAGGCGATCGCCGAGCAGGCCAGGACGCTCGTCCACGTGTCCAACCTCTTCGGCAACGTCGTGGGCCCGGACGTGGCGGCAACGCTGGACCGCCTCGTGGGTGGCGGCACGCCCGCGGGTGGGCGGGTGTTCCTCGCCAACTCCGGAGCCGAGGCCAACGAGTGCGCGATAAAGCTGGCGCGACGCTGGGCGGGCCCCGGAAGGTTCGTCGTGGTGAGCGCCTACGGCTCGTTCCACGGCCGCACCCTGGCGACCCTGCACGCCACGGGACAGCCAAGCAAGCACGAGCCGTTCCAGCCCTTGCCAGAAGGCTTCCGCCACGTTGCGTGGGACGATATCGGTGATCTGGAACGGGCGGTGGACGGATCGGTCGTCGCCGCAGTACTGCTCGAGCCGATCCAGGGAGAGGGGGGCGTGAACCCGCCGGCACCGGGCTTCCTCACCGCCGTGCGCCGGCTGTGCGACGAGAGCGGCGCGTTGCTCATGCTCGACGAGATCCAGACGGGGTTGGGGCGCACCGGACGATGGTTCGCCTTCCAGCACGAAGGGATCGTGCCCGATGTGGTCACCGTGGCCAAGGCCCTGGGCAATGGCGTGCCCATCGGCGCCTGCTGGGCTCGGGGAGAGGTGGCCGAGGCCTTCAAGCCGGGCGACCACGGCAGCACCTTCGGAGGCCAGCCGCTGGCGGCCGCCGCGGCCAAGGCGACGCTGGGCGTGATGGAGGACGCCGACGTCCCGGCGCTGGCGACGGCCGCCGGGGCGCAGCTGCGTCAGGGCCTGGCCGACCTGCCTGGCGTGACGGGCGTGCGCGGACAGGGTCTGTTGCTGGCGGCCGAGCTGGACGATGCCGTGGCCAAGGACGTCACCGCCCGCGCGCTGGCCGCGGGCCTGGTCGTGAACGCCGTGACGGAGAAAGCCGTCCGCCTGGCTCCTCCTCTGCTGGTCTCGTCCGACGAGATCGAGGAGGCCGTGGCCATCCTTGGGCAGGTGTTGCGCGAGCAGCGCGCCGCCGGCCCGGGAGGCCGGCCTGACGACGCCGCCGGCCCGGGAGGCCGGCCTGACGACGGCGACGCCCGAGCGGGGACGGCGTGACCCGGCACGTGCTCGAGACGGACGACCTGGCCGCGGACGAGCTGGTCGCCGTGCTCGATCTCGCCCGCCAGCCCCGGCCGAGACCGGTGCTCGCCGGCCGGGGTGCGGCTCTCGTCTTCGAGAAGCCCTCGAACCGCACCCGCAACGCCACCGAGATGGCAGTCGTCCAGCTGGGGGGTCATCCGATCAGCATCCGCGGCGACGAGGTCGGGCTCGGGACGAGGGAGACCGCCGAGGACATCGCCCGCACGCTGGCCTGCTATCACGCCGTCATCGGCGCCAGGGTGCGTGACCACGGCAATCTCGAGCGCATGGCCGCCGCACTCGACACCTCGGGGACGGCGGTGCCGCTGATCAACCTCCTCTCCGACAAGGCCCATCCGTGTCAGGCCCTGGCCGACCTGCTCACGATGCAGGAGGTGCTCGGTGGGCTGCAGGGACGGACCCTCGCATGGGTCGGTGACGCCAACAACGTCTGCCGCTCGCTGCTCCTCGGAGGAGCCCTGGCGGGGATGCGCATGCGGGTGGCATCGCCGCCGGCTTTCAGCCTGGATGCGGGGGACGCCGATCGAGTCGTGTCGCTCGGCGGCGACCTCGAGCTGGTCGACAGCCCCGAGCTCGCTGCCGACGGGGCCGACGCTGTCCACACCGACGTATGGGTGTCGATGGGCCAGGAGACCGAGGCGGCCGCCCGCAGGCGGGCCTTCGACGGCTTCACCGTGGACGAGGCGCTCATGGCTCGGGCCGCGCCCGACGCCGTGGTCCTGCACTGTCTGCCTGCGCGTCGGGGCGAGGAGATCGCCGCCAGCGTTGTCGACGGGCCGCGCAGCGCGGTGTGGCGTCAGGCCGAGAACCGTCTCCACGCCGCGCGCGGCCTACTGCTGTGGCTGCTCGACACGACGACGGACGGCGCTCCATCGTCGCCGGCGGCCGAGCCGAGCGGGGCGGCTGGAACAGCCCGGACGGGTCGATGAAGTTGGCCAAGAGCCAGCGACAGCACCGCATCGCCCGGATCCTGGAGGGCAATGCCGTGACCAGCCAGCCCCAGCTCGTCGAGCTG
>DASXYV010000510.1:0-1798 GCA_036502305.1 Acidimicrobiales bacterium | reverse complement strand
TCGTCCAATTCGGGTGTCGCCGGTGGTGTGTGGGGCGCCCTTCGGGCGTGCGAGTCGGGTGGCAACTACTCGACCAACACCGGCAACGGCTTCTACGGGGCCTACCAGTTCACGCAGCAGACGTGGAACGGTGTCGGCATGTCCGGCAGCCCGGCCTCGGCCTCCCCGGCCCAGCAGGACGCTGCCGCTCAGAAGCTCCAGGCCCAGAGTGGTTGGGGCCCCTGGCCTGCCTGCTCGTCCAAGCTCGGCCTTCGCTGAGCTGACAGGGTCAGTCTTCCGGCGCAACGCCGGACCGTGACGCACCGACCGGGGTCCCACGGGGCCCCGGTCGGTGCGCGTCCGGGCCGATGGGCCCGAGGGAGGACAACCGGAGATGCTCGATGCTGGCGCCGACGCCCATGATGCGGTCGAATTGTCGGTCGAGCCAAGGAAAGGTGGCTGGCCATGCTCGAAGGCGAAGCGCCGCAGTCGGGAGGTCGGCCCAACGGCGGGAGGATCATCGTCGGGGTGGACGGCTCGTCCGGGTCCCGGCAGGCCCTGAGCTGGGCCCTGGCCGAGGCGAACCTGCGGGGCGCCGCCCTGGAGGTCGTCCACTCCTGGAACTACCCGGAGCCGGGGGCGAAGGCCTCGGCCGCCTCCGGACTGGCCGTCACGGTCGAGGCGCTCGAGGAGGACGCGCTCCAGGTGGTGGAGGAGAGCCTCGACGGCCTCGCCGTCAGCGAGGGGCTCGATGTCCGACGGCACGTGGCGCCGGCGCCGGCGGCCCTGGCGCTGGTGGAAGCGGCCGAGGGTGCCGACCTGCTCGTCGTCGGGGCGCGGGGCAGGGGAGGGTTCGCCGGCCTGCTGCTCGGCTCGGTCGCCCAGCAGTGCGCCCAGCACACGCCGTGTCCGCTCGTGATCGTGCCCGCGCCCGGCGAGCGCTTCGAGTTCGACCCCGGCCGCGCCCGGGCCGAGTTCGCCTCGTTGTAGGCCTGACGCTCTGTTAGGTTTCAGCCGGACCGCTCGTCATGTTCCTCGATTACACGACCGAGCAGAAGGAATTGCGCAAGCAGCTGCGCCAGTATTTTGCGCGCCTGCTGCCCGACGACGTGCGTTCCGAGCTCTGCGGGCCGGGCGAGGGCGGCCCCCTCTACCGCCGGCTCGTCGGGCAGATGGGGGCCGACGGATGGCTGGGTCTCGGCTGGCCCCGAGAGTACGGAGGACAGGGTCGGCCGCCGACCGACCAGTTCATCTTCTTCGACGAGGCGCAGCGGGCGGGGGCGCCGATCCCCTTCGTCACCCTCAACACGGTCGGCCCGACCCTCATGAGGTTCGGCAGCGAGGAGCAGAAGGCACGCTTTTTGCCCGGCATCCTCGCCGGCGAGATCCACTTCGCCATCGGCTACACGGAGCCCGAGGCGGGGACCGACCTGGCGTCGTTGCGGACCAGGGCGGTCCGCGACGGCGACGAGTACGTCGTCAACGGCAGCAAGGTCTTCACCAGCGGGGCCCAGGACGCCGACTACGTCTGGCTGGCCGTCCGCACCGACCCCGACGCACCAAAGCACAAGGGGATCTCGCTCCTGCTCGTGCCGACGGCCTCGCCGGGCTTCAAGGTCTCGCCGATCGTGACCGTGGGCGGGGTCCGCACCAACGCCACCTACTACGACGACCTACGGGTGCCGGCGGCCAACCTGGTGGGGCGGGAGAACGAGGGCTGGCGCATGATCACGACCCAGCTCAACCACGAGCGGGTCGGCCTGGCCGCCATGGGAGGGATGGCCCACCGTCTGTGGGACGAGGTGCTGGCGTGGGCCGC
>DASXYV010000509.1:0-6494 GCA_036502305.1 Acidimicrobiales bacterium | reverse complement strand
TCGGTCACCAGCACGCCCTTGCCGGCCGCCAGCCCGTCGGTCTTGATCACGTACGGAGGCGACGTCGCCGCCAGGTACCGGAGGGCGGGGTCGAGCTCGGTGAACGTCTCGTGGGCCGCCGTGGGCACACCGGCTTCGCCGAGGACCTCCTTCATCCAGGCCTTCGAGCCCTCGAGTCGGGCCCCGTCGGCGCCCGGACCGAGCACCAGACGGCCGGCGGCCCGCAACCGGTCGGCGAGCCCGGCGACGAGAGGCGCCTCGGGCCCGATCACGAACAGGTCGGCCTCGATCTCCTCGGGCGGGGCCGGCGTGGAGGTGATCCGACCTGCGAGCGCCGTACCCGGGTTGCCCGGGGTCACCACGACCTCGGCCGTGCGGGCGAGGACGTGGGCCAGGGCGTGCTCCCGCCCTCCGGCGCCGAGGACACAGACCCTCATGCGGCGAAGCGCACGAACTGCTCCCGGCCGGGTCCCACGCCCACCAGGCTGACGGGCACGCCGGCCTGGCTCGACAGGAAGTCGACGTAGTCCCGAGCCTCCTGGGGCAGCTGCGAGAGCGTTGTCACCCCGGACAGGTCGGTCCGCCAACCGGGCAGCTCCTCGTACACGGGCCGGATCTGGTGGAGCACCGACTGGTGGTACGGCACGTGCTCGTAGCGCACCCCGTCGGCCTCGTAGGCGACGCACACCTTCAACGTCTCGAAGGTGTCGAGCACGTCGAGCTTGGTGAGGGCGATCTCCGAGAGCGAGTTGACGTGCACGGCCTGGCGCAGCATCACGACGTCGAACCAACCGGAGCGTCGGCGGCGGCCGGTGTTGGTGCCGAACTCGTGCCCCCGGTCGACCATCAGCGCGCCGTTGTCGTCGTCGAGCTCGGTCGGGAACGGGCCCGATCCGACCCGGGTGACGTAGGCCTTGGCGATGCCGATGACTCGAGAGACGTCTCGCGGCCCGATGCCCGATCCCGTGCACGCCCCTCCCGCGGTGGGGTTCGACGAGGTGACGAACGGGTACGTGCCGTGGTCCAGGTCGAGAAAGGTGGCCTGCGCTCCCTCCAACAGGACGTTGGATCCCTGCGCCAGCGCCTCGTGGACCCGGGCGACGGTGTCGTCGACCATGGGCTCGATGCGAGGAGCCAGCTCGCCCAGGTAGCTCTCGACGATGTCCTCGGCCGAAAGTGGCAGCCGGTTGTACACCTTGGCCAGGACCGCGTTCTTCTCCTTGAGGGCGACGTCGAGCTTCTGCCGAAAGATCTTCGGGTCGAGCAGGTCCTGCACCCGCAGCCCGACCCTGGCCGCCTTGTCGGCGTAGGCGGGACCGATTCCCCGCTTGGTCGTTCCCAGCCGGTTCTTGCCCAGGTAGCGCTCGGTCACCCGGTCGAGCTCGTGGTGGTAGGGCATGATCAGGTGGGCGTTGCCACTGACCTTGAGCCGGCTGCAATCGATCCCCTTGGCCTCGAGGGCGTCGATCTCGGCGATGAGCACGGCCGGGTCGACGACCACACCGTTGCCGATGACCGGGGTGATGTGGTCGTACAGGACCCCACTCGGCACCAGCTGGAGGGCGAAGGTCTCTCCGTCGACCACGATCGTGTGGCCGGCGTTGTGGCCGCCCTGGTAGCGCACGACCAGCTGCATCTCCTGGGCGAGCAGGTCGGTGAGCTTGCCCTTCCCCTCGTCGCCCCACTGGGTTCCGACGACCACGATCGCGGGCACGCGCGTCCTCCCGAGCGATCCCAACGGCGAGCCGAGCATACCGGGGCGGGCGGCCGGGTGCTCCCGTCCCCCCGCCCGAGACTCGACGACGGCTCAGCGACGGCCCCGGTAGGGCACGGGCGACTGGCTCAGGGGCACCAGGTCCCGCCGATAGTGCCGGTGGGTGCGCTCGACCGCCTCCCGCGCCTCGCGGCGCGCCTCGGCCAGCTCCCGGCCCAACCGCTCCACGAGGGCCTCGAGCTGGATGACCCGGCGCACGCCCTCCAGGTTGAGGCCGGCGTTGGTGAGGTCCTGGATCCGGCGCAGGCGCTCGATGTCGCGCTCGCTGTAGCGCCGGCTCCCACCGCCGGTCCGGGCCGGGTCGACGAGGCCCTTGCGCTCGTAGATGCGCAACGTCTGCGGATGGACTCCGGCCAGCTCGGCGGCCACCGAGATCACGTAGACCGCCCGGCTGCTCACCGGCGCCGGCTGCGGGTCCGGTCGTCTCATGGTCGCGTCACACCCCCAGGTGAGCTCTCGGGGATTCCTCGGAGGCCGACGCCAGCGCCTCCACGGCCTCCCGCTGGGCATCCGTCAGGTGAGGCGGCACCGCCACCTCCACGGTGACCAGCAGGTCGCCCGCCGTCTTGCCGCTCTTCACGCCCCTGCCCCGCACCCGGAACGTCCGTCCCGACGGCGTCCCCGGGGGCACGCGCAGGCTCACCGGCCCTTCGAGGGTCGGCACCCGGATGGTCGCCCCGAGGGCAGCCTCGGAGAACGTGAGCGGGACGGTGAGCGTCAGGTCCCGCCCCCGGCGGCCGAAGAGCTCGTCGGGCGCGACCCGTACGACCACGTACAGATCGCCGGCCGGACCGTTGTTGCGGCCGGGCCCACCCCGGCCCTTGACCCGGATGCGCTGGCCGTCCACCACGCCCGGCGGGATCCGCACCCGAACCTGACGAGCGCGGAGCTCGGCGCCCGTGCCGTGGCAGGTGGGGCACGGCGTCTCGATGCGCACCCCGCGGCCTCCGCAGGTCGGGCAGGGCTGGCTGAAGGAGAAGAGGCCCTGGTTGTCGTCGAGCACCCCGCGCCCGCCACAGCGCGGGCACACGGTCGGCGCCGTCCCTGGCGCCGCGCCCGTGCCCCGGCAGGTGTGGCACGGGGCGTCGCCCGTCACGTTGACGGTGGTGGTGACGCCCTCGACCGCGTCCTGGAACGACAGGTGCAGCTCGGCCTCGAGGTCGGCCCCCCGCTGGGGTCCTGCGCCTCGCGCCGTACGGCCGCCCCGACCGAAGATGCCACCGAGCAGGTCGCCCAGCCCGCCGCCCATGCCGCCACCCGCCGCGTCCTCATAGCGGAAGGTGAAGTCCTGGGCGCCTCCGGTCCCCGGGCTCGGGCCACCGAAGCCACCGAAGTTGGCGCCGACGGGACCGAGCCGACGGACCTCGTCGTACTCCTTCCGCTTGTCGGCGTCGCCGAGCACCTCGTAGGCGGCGGTGATCTCCTTGAAGCGCTCCTCGGATCCCGGGTTGGCGTCCGGGTGGTACTGCTTGGCCAGCTTGCGATAGGCGCGCGTGATCTCCTTCTCGGTCGCCGACTCTGACACGCCGAGAACCTGGTAGTAGTCCTTCTCGAACCACTCCCGCTGCGGAGCCATCCTGGTGCCTCGCTAACCCTTGACCTTCACCATGGCCGGCCGCAGGACGCGACCCTTCCACCGGTAGCCTGCACGCATCACGCCGCTGACCTGCGGCTCGCCACCACTCCCCTCGTGCCCCTCGCTCGCGTCCTGGGGCTCGTGCATGACGGCATCGTGCTGGTTGGGATCGAAGGGCTGGCCCTGGGGGTCGATCCGCTCCAGGCCCTCCTTCTCGAGCACGTCGACGAGCGAGGAGGCGATGGGCGCCAGGACCTTGGCCTCGGGTGAGTCGCCGGCGTGGGCGACAGCCAGGTCGAGGGCATCGAGGATCGGAAGGAGCTTGACGACCAGCGCCTCGGCCGCCCGCTCGAGGTGCTCGGTCTGCTGCTTCAGCACCCTCTTCTTGTAGTTCTCGAAGTCGGCCTGCAGCCGGCGCAGCGCGTCGAGGTACTCGTCGCGCTGGGCGGCGAGCGCGGCCAGCGTGGGGTCATCGGCGACCCCCGCGCCCGCGTCCACCGGCTCTCCGATCGCGCCGACGTCTCTCACCTCGCGGTCACTGCCCTCTCTGTCTCGGGTATCGCTGTCTCGGTCATCGCTGCCGCTGTCGGCTCGGTCCTTGTCCTCGCCGCGCTCCGACTGGGGCGCCGGCCCGGCACCGCCCTCCGAAGGGTCCTCCGGACCTTCCGTGGGCGATGCCCCGGCCGCTGGCGGGTGAGGCTCGGGGCCGAGTCCGTCGGCTCCTGTCGGCCTGAACCCGCCCTCGCTCATGCGCCGCGCCCGTGCTCGTGGCCGGGCTCGCCCTCGTCCACGATCTCGGCGTCGACGACCTCGTCGTCGGCGGGCTGCTGCTCGCCTTGGGGCCCGGCACCGCCGGGCTGGCCACCGGGCTGGCCACCGGCCGCGGCCGACGGTCCCGCCTGCTCGTAGAGGCGAGAGGCGAACTCCTGGCTGGCGGTGACCAGCGACTCGGTCGCCCCGCGGATGGCCTCGATGTCGGAGCCGCCCAGCGCCTCCTTCAGCGACGACAGGCCCTGCTCGACCTTCTCCTTCTCGGGGCCGGAGATCTTGTCGCCCTGCTCCCGCAGCAGCTTGTCGGTCTGGTACACGAGGGTGTCGGCGTTGTTGCGGACCTCGGCCTCCTCACGGCGGCGGCGGTCCTCGGCCGCGTGGGCGTCGGCGTCGCGGACCATGCGGTCGATGTCGTCCTTGGGCAGGGACGACTGGCCGGTGATCGTCATCGACTGCTCCTTGCCCGTGGCCCGGTCCTTGGCGGACACGTGCACGATGCCGTTGGCGTCGATGTCGAAGGTCACCTCGATCTGGGGCACGCCGCGGGGCGCCGGAGGCAGGTCGACGAGCTGGAACTTGCCCAGTGTCTTGTTGTAGGACGCCATCTCCCGCTCACCCTGCAGGACGTGGATCTCGACCGACGGCTGGCCGTCCTCGGCGGTGGTGAACACCTCGGTCCTCTTGGTGGGGATGGTCGTGTTGCGCTCGATGAGCTTTGTCATGATCCCACCCTTGGTCTCGATGCCGAGGGACAGGGGGGTGACGTCGAGCAGCAGCACGTCCTTGACGTCGCCCTTGAGCACGCCGGCCTGGATGGCAGCGCCGATGGCCACGACCTCGTCGGGGTTGACGCCCTTGTGCGGCTCCTTGCCGGTCAGCTCCTTCACCAGGTCCTGGATGGCGGGCATGCGGGTGGCGCCGCCCACCAGGATCACGTGGTCGACGCGATCCCGCGACAGGCCGGCGTCGGAGATGGCCGCCTCGAACGGACCCCGGCAGGCGTCGACCAGGTCCGAGGTCAGCTCGGACAGCTTGGCCCGCGTCAGCTTGAGGTCGAGGTGCTTGGGGCCCTCGGAGGTGGCGGTGATGAACGGCAGGTTGACCTGGGTCTCCTGCACGCTGGACAGCTCGACCTTGGCCTTCTCGGCCGCCTCCTTCAGACGCTGCAGCGCCATCTTGTCGGCTGACAGGTCGACGCCCTCGGTGTTCTTGAACGTCGTCACCAGCCAGTCGATGATGCGCTGGTCCCAGTCGTCGCCCCCGAGGTGGGTGTTCCCGGAGGTGGACTTGACCTCGAAGACGCCCTCGCCGATGTCGAGGATCGACACGTCGAAGGTGCCACCGCCGAGGTCGAAGACGAGGACCGTCTGGTCCTTGCCCTCCTTGTCCAGCCCGTAGGCCAGGGCGGCGGCGGTGGGCTCGTTGATGATTCGCAGCACCTCGAGGCCGGCGATCTGCCCTGCCTCCTTGGTGGCGGTGCGCTGGGCGTCGTCGAAGTACGCCGGAGCGGTGATGACGGCCTGGGTCACGGTGTCACCAAGGTAGGACTCGGCGTCGCGCTTCAGCTTCTGCAGGATGCGGGCCGAGATCTCCTGGGGCGTATAGGCCTTGCCGTCGATGTCGATGTTCCAGCTGGTCCCCATCTGGCGCTTCACCGACCGGACGGTGCGGTCAGGGTTGGTGATGGCTTGGCGCTTGGCGACCTCGCCCACCAGTACCTCGCCCGACCTGGAGAACCCTACGACGGAGGGGGTCGTCCGGCCTCCTTCGGCGTTGGGCAGGACGGTAGGCTCGCCCGCCTCCATGACGCTGACGACGGAGTTGGTGGTGCCGAGGTCGATGCCGACGGCCTTGGGCATGAGAAGTGCCTCCGGATGCTTGATTCGATCTCTATGACGAATGGAAGTATAGCAAAGTTGAGCCTGAGGATATCAAGCCCGCTGATGGCGTCCGAGCAGCGTGGGCCCTGCGGCCGGGCCGGCGGCTACTGTCGGCGCCCATGAGCACCCTGGTCCTGCTCCGCCACGGCCAGAGCACCTGGAACGAGCAGAACCTGTTCACGGGGTGGGTCGATGTCGACCTCACCGAGCGGGGCGAGGCCGAGGCCCGAGCGGCGGGGCGGCTCATGGCCGCCGAGGCCGGGCTGGAGCTCGACGTCCTGCACACCTCCGTACAGACCCGGGCGATCCGGACGGCCGACCTGGCCCTGGAGGAGATGGACCGCCTGTGGCTGCCGGTACGGCGCCACTGGCGCCTCAACGAGCGCCACTACGGCGCCCTCCAGGGCCTGGACAAGAAGGAGACCGCCGCCCGGCACGGCGCCGAGCAGGTGAAGGCCTGGCGCCGCGGCTACACCACGCCGCCGCCGGCGCT
>DASXYV010000508.1:0-2413 GCA_036502305.1 Acidimicrobiales bacterium | reverse complement strand
CGCCACCCAGCGCGGCGCTGGCGGCCACGGTGCCGACGAGGACCCGCCTCGTCAGCCGAGGCATACGCACCCGAACCTTGGCCAGGCGCCCCTTCCCCAATCCTTCACCTCCCCAGCTGCCAGCCCTCCCCGCCTGCGTCGGTGGCCTGCGCCTCTGGGGATGGCCGACCCCAACAGGCTAGCCCAACGGCGTCACAGAGAGCGCCGTCCTCCCTGGTCAGTGGCGCCTGGGCGCGGCGGACGCCCGCCCCACCTGTTACCCGCCGGCCGCCCGGTGGGCCCGACGGTAGAGCCGAGGGGCGAGCGCTCGCGCTACCGGGGCCAGCCTGGCCACCCGGGTCACGTCGATCTCGAGGCGCGATCCGCCTGCGCCCGCGAGCACGGCGCGGGAGACCTGCTCCTCGGTACGTCGCACGGACCGAGGCGGCATCGGCATGCCGGCGTCGACCGCGGCCTGCCCCATGGCCGTGGGCACCCAGCCCGGGTACAGGACGTGGAGGTGCACTCCCCCGGCCTCGGCCTCGTAGGACAGGGCTTCGGTGAACGCGCTCAGCGCCGCCTTGGATGCGGAGTAGGCGGCTTCTCCAGGTGACGGCGCCCGGGCGGAGTCCGACGACACGTTGACGATCGACCCGTGCCCGCGCTCGAGCATGCCGGGGAGCACGGCAATGGTGCCGGCCACGGCGGCGAAGTAGTTGGTCTCCATCAGCCGGCGGTGCCGATCGATCGGGTCCCCGTCGGTCTCCTGCTCGCCGACCCCGGCGTTGTTCACGAGCAGGTCGATCCGACCGTGTCCCTGCTCCACCTCGGCCAAGAGAGCGACGTAGCCGGACGCATCGCTGACGTCGCAGACGCGGCAGGCGGACTCGGGCGAGCTCCGCCGCATCTCGGCGGCCACGGCCCGCAGCGGCTCCTCCCGTCGGGCCAGGGCCGTCACGACGGCGCCCGCCGCCGCCAGGTCGAGCGCGATCCTCCGCCCGAGGCCGGACGAGGCGCCGGTCACCACGGCGATGGATCCAGGGCTGATCGGCATCCCCGTTTCATTGCCGATCGGGGCCGCGGTTGTCAATCCCACGCCCTGGCCGGTTGGCCGTTAGCGTCGGCGGGCATGAAATGGGCGGTCCGGGTGGCCTACCAGCTGATGCGGCTGACGTGGTTCATCCGCCGGCCAGTGACGCTCGGGGTCAAGGCCATGTTGGTCTCCGACGACGAAGTTGTCCTCGTCCGCCACACCTACCAGCCAGGGTGGCTGCTGCCGGGCGGCGGCATCCGCAGGGGCGAGACCCCGGAGCAGGCGGTACGCCGGGAATGCGCGGAAGAGCTCGGCGCCACGATTGGCCCCCTCGAACTGTTCTGCGTGTGCAGCCGCTTTCGCGACGCCAAGAGCGATCACATCACGGTCTTCGTCTGCCGCTCCTTCACCCTGGGCAAGAAGCGCGATCTGGAGATCGAGGACTGTCAGCGCTTCCCGCTCGCCGCCCTTCCGGCCGACGCCTCGGCGGGCACCCGCCGGCGTATACGGGAGCTGATGGACGGCGACGGGTGCGGCGCCCGCATGTGGTAGGCGACCCGGTGACGGGACCGGGCCCGAGCGCCACTCCCGGTGGTCAGCACGACGACCTCGTCGCCGTCGTGCTGGCGGCCGGTGCCGGCCGTCGGCTGCGGCCGCTGAGCGACGTGCGACCGAAGGCCCTGTGCCCGGTGAACAACGTCGCCCTCGTGGACCTCGCCCTCGCGCGGGCCGAGACCGTCACCACCGACGTCGCGGTCAACGTGCACCACGGCCGCGAGCTGATGGAGCAGCACCTGACCGGGCGCGCCCACCTCTCGGTGGAAGAACCGGAGGCCCTCGGTACGGCTGGCGCCCTCGGACTGCTCCGGAGCTGGATCGACGGCCGCCCGGTGCTCGTGCTCAACTCAGACGTCTGGCCACGCTACGACCTCGCCGAGCTCCTCGCGGGATGGGACCGGACCCGGGCGCGGCTCCTGATGGTGGAGGGCGCCGACGGGCGGGGCTTCGGCCCTCTCACCTACGCGGGCGCTGCCCTCATGCCCTGGTCGGTGGTGGCCGAGCTCGAGCCCAGGCCGTCGGGCCTCTACGAGGTGTCATGGCGGCCCCTCGCCGCTGCCGGCCAGCTCGATCTGGTCACCACCTCCCGCTCGTTCTTCGACTGCGGCACGCCGGGCGAGTACCTGGCCGCCAACCTCGCCGCCTCGGGCGGATCGAGCGTGATCGGACCCGGTGCGATGGTGGACGGCGAGGTCGTTCGCTCGGTCGTCTGGCCTGGGGGCACCGTGCGTTCGGATGAGCGGCTGGTCGACTCCATCAGGGTCGGTGCCGACCTGACGGTCACGCCGGACAGGCCCTGACGTGTCGCCCCTTCCTGGGCCCGCCACCTCGGGGTGCACGCCC
>DASXYV010000507.1:0-4098 GCA_036502305.1 Acidimicrobiales bacterium | reverse complement strand
GTGGGGAAGCTTCGCCATCGACGACGAGGGCCGCCCGGCCCAGCGCAACGTGCTCATCTCCGAAGGCGTTCTCACCGACTACATGTGGGACTTCCTCCGGGCCCGCAAGGAGGGACGAGTCTCGTCGGGCAACGGCCGGCGGCAGAGCTACCAGCACCTGCCCATGGTGCGGATGACCAACACCTACCTGATCGACGGCACCGATGACGCCGACGAGATCGTGGCCCAGACGCCCAACGGGGTGTACGTGGCCAAGCTGGGTGGCGGCCAGGTCAACACGGCCACCGGTGACTTCGTGTTCGGGATGAACGAGGCCTACCTGATCGAGGGGGGCAAGCTCACCGAGCCCCTCCGCGACGCCAACCTCATCGGCAACGGTCCGGACGTGCTGAAGAGCATCGACGCCATCGGCGACGACTTCGCCATGGGACCGGGCACCTGCGGAAAGGACGGCCAGGCCGTGCCGGTCGGCTGTGGCCAGCCGACGGTCCGGATCAGCGGCGTCACCGTCGGCGGCACTGCCCGTGGCTGACCTCGCCGACGTCGCCGCCCGGGTGATCGGCTGGGCCGGCGACGACGAGGAGGTCGAGGCCTACGCGGCGCGGACCAGGGACACCGCGGTCCGCGTCTTCGGCGGGGAGGTCGAGTCGCTGTCGTCGGCGGAGTCGGCGGGCGTCGGCGTGCGGGTGGTGATGGGGAACCGCCAGGGTTTCGCCTACACGGGGTCGCTGGAGGAGGCCGACCTCGCCGACGTCCTGGCCGAGGCGAGGGACAACGCCGCCTTCGCCACCCCCGACGAGCACGTGGGGCTGGCGACGCCCGACGGTGTCGCCCCGGCCGAGCTCGACCTGTGGCGACCGGCCCTCGCCGACCTGACGGCCGAGCGCAAGGTTGCCATGGCCCTTGAGCTGGAGGAGCGGGTTCGCAAGGGGGATCCCCGGATTCGCCAGGTGGAGTCGGCGAACTACGGCGACGCCAGCGTGGAGGCTGCCATCGCCAGCACCACCGGCATCAGCACCGCGGCCCGTCGGACATCGTGCCACCTGTCCGCATACGCCATCGCGGGCGAGGGCGGCGACACCCAGACCGGTGGCGGCTACTCGGTGGGACGGGAGCCCGACGAGCTCGACCTCGAGGAGGCGGCGACCGACGCCATCGATCGGGCCACTCGCCTGCTCGGGGCGACCAAGGCCCGCTCGAGCCGGCTCACCGTGGTCTTCGACCCCCGGGTGACCACCGTGCTCCTTGGAGTGATCTCCAGCGCCCTGTCGGGCGAGGCCGTGCTCAAGGGCCGCTCGCTGTTCGCCGACCGGCTCGGCGAGGAGGTGGCCGCGTCGACGCTGACGCTCATCGACGACCCGACCGACCCGCTCGCCTACGGGGCGGCCACCTACGACGCCGAGGGCCTGGCCTGCCGCCGCAACGTGCTGGTGGAGGACGGCGTCCTCAGACGGTTTCTCTACGACACCTACGCCGGCCGGCGGGCGGGCACCGCCTCGACCGGGTCGGCCGTGCGGGGCGGCTTCAAGACGGCGCCGGGCGTCGGTTGCCGGGCCCTCTCGCTGGTGCCCGGCAACGCGAGCCAGGACGAGATCATCGCCTCGGTCGACGAGGGGATGCTCGTGCAGTGGGTGACGGGCATCCACTCCGGCGTGAACCCGATCAGCGGCGACTTCTCGGTGGGCGCCGAGGGGATCCTCATCCGGGACGGCGCCCTGGCCGAGCCCGTCCGGGAGGTCACCATCGCCTCGACCATCCAGCGCATGCTGAGCGCGGTGGTCGCTGTGGGCGCCGACCTCGAGTGGCTGCCCGGCATCGCGGCCGGGCTGACCCTGGCCATCGGCGAGATCAGCCTCAGCGGGTCGTAGCCACCGCGTTTACGCGTCGAGGGGCGAGTCGGCCAGCGGACCCTGGGCGAGACCGTCGGCGCAGGCGCACGACTGCGCATCGGGGATGGCCGGGATGGCGGCCATGAGCAGCCGCCGGGTCTGCTCGACGCTCGCCTCCAGCACGGCGAAGGCGGCGTCCATGGTCACCGCCTCGATGCTGGCGTCGCCTTCGAGACCGGTGTCGTAGTCGGTGATCTGGGCCAGTCCGCCGTAGCAAATGCCCAATTCGCGGGCCAGCACGACCTCGGGGTACTGCGTCATGTTGACCAGGTCCCAGCCGGCGGAGCGGAACCAGCGGGACTCGGCCCGGGTCGAGAAGCGGGGCCCCTGGACGACCACCACGGTCCCCGTCCGGTGGGCGACCGCCCCGGTGTCGGCCGCGGCCTGGGCCAGCACGGCGCCCAGCTCGTGGCAGTAGGGGTCGGCGAAGGACACATGGGAAAGGACGGGCCCGTCGAAGAAGGTGTCGGGGCGCCCCCGCGTGCGGTCGACGAGCTGATCGCAGATCACCAGCTCGCCGGGTCGGATGTCGGGCCGCAGCGACCCGGCGGCGAAGGGGCCCACAAGCCGGCGCACCCCGAGGCGCCGCAGGGCCCAGAGGTTGGCCCGGGAGTTGACCCGGTGGGGTGGGTGCTCGTGGTGCTGGCCGTGGCGCGGCAGGAAGGCGACCGTCCGGTCGCCGATCTGGCCGATCGCCACCGGGGCCGACGGAGGACCGTAGGGCGTGTGGACCGGGACCTCCCGCACGTCCTCCAGGAACTTGTAGAAGCCGCTGCCGCCGATCACGGCGATCTCGGCGGTTGGCCCGCTCACGGGTCGGAGACTACGACGCGCTGCTCGTCGCCGGCTTCGAATCGCCCTTCGACCCGCTCGACCCTCCCTTGTCGGACGAGGCGCCAGAGCCGGAGCCCTTCTCCGCTGGTCCCTTGCCGGACGTGCCCTTGTCCGACGAGCCCTTGTCAGTGGAGGCCTTGTCGGAGGAGGCCTTCTCAGAGGAGGCCTTGTCCGACGACGCCTTCTCCGAGGTCGCCTTCTCCGACGATGACGCCGCCGGGCGGCTGTCGTTGCGGTAGAAGCCGCTGCCCTTGAAGGCGATGCCGATGGACCCGAAGACCTTGCGCAGGGGGCCGCCGCACACCGCGCACGTGTTCAGGGGGTCGTCCTTGAACGACTGGACGACCTCGACGTGCTGACCGCAGGACTTGCAGGCGTACTCGTACGTAGGCATCTGGGCAGCGCCTCCGGGCGTTTAGCACTCACTGGACCTGAGTGCTAAGTGTACCGTGCTGGAAGGGCTCGTGAGTCCGCCGCCCCGGGTCCGTCGCCAACGGGAGAGGATCTCGATGACCTCCGCGGTACGCAAGGCAGTCATCCCCGCAGCCGGCCTGGGGACACGCTTCCTCCCCGTCACCAAGTCGCTCCCCAAGGAGATGCTGCCGATCGTCGACAAGCCCTCCATCCAGTACGTGGTGGAGGAGGCGGCGGCCGCCGGCATCGAGGACGTGCTGCTGATCACCTCCCGTGGGAAGGCGAGCCTGGCCGACCACTTCGACCGGGCTCCCGAGCTGGAGGAGCACCTGGCGGCGACCGGAAAGCTCAGCGAGCTCGAGGACATCCAGGCCATCGCCGACGTGGCGCGGGTCCATTACATCCGTCAGCAGGAGCCGAAGGGCTTGGGCCATGCCGTCGGGGTGGCGCGTGAGCACGTCGGCGACGAGCCCTTCGTGGTCCTGCTCGGCGACGACATCATGCACGAGCGGTCGGGGGTCCTGACCGGGATGCTCGAGGCGTTCGAGCGCCATGGCGGAAGCGTCGTTGCCCTCAAGCGGGTCCCGCCGGCCGAGATCTCCTCCTACGGCTCCTGCCGGGTGGACCAGGTGGAGCCCGGGCTCGTGCAGCTCCTGGAGGTGATCGAGAAGCCCTCCCCGCAGGACGCGCCGTCGGATCTGGCCCTCATCGGCCGGTACGTCTTCACCCCGGAGATCTTCGACGCCATCGACCAGGTGAAGCCGGGAAAGGGCGGAGAGCTGCAGCTGACCGACGCCATCGGTCTTCTCCTGGAGAGCCAGAAGGTCTACGGGTACACCTTCGACTGGGGCCGCTATGACGCCGGCAACAAGCTCGACTACCTCCGCGCCAACCTCGAGTACGCCCTCGAGCGCCCCGACCTGGCGCCCGGTGTGCGTCGCCTCATCACCGACCTGGCGGC
>DASXYV010000506.1:0-1851 GCA_036502305.1 Acidimicrobiales bacterium | reverse complement strand
ATGATCAACGCCACCGGCTCGGTCAGCCTCAACCTCGTGCCGCTCATGACGCCCGAGGACCTGGATGCGGCCGTGTCGAAGACGCCTTCCTACCGGGCGCCTGGCGCCTGATGGCGTCCTCGACCCGTTCGGCCAGCGCCTGAGGCGAGAGGTCTCCGCTGTCGAGGCGGAGGTCGTAGTCCCAGCCGTCGTGGACGTTCAGCGAACCCTCGACCAGCCCGCCCCACCGACCCTCTCGTCCGACCTCGCGCTCCAGCAGCACCGGGAGCGGGCAGTCGAGCCCGACGTAGAGGGTCGATGTCCCGGCGAAGGCGTCGCGGAACCACGTCTGCGGGTGGCCCGCGGCCGAGGTGATGACCCGGTTCCCGGCCTCGGCCAGGGCCGCCATCCCGGCGAGGAAGCCGCGGTGCAGCGCCTCGGCGTCCTCCCGCCAGATCAGGAGCTCCTGCGCCACGCTCCCGTACGTCGGCTCGTCGAAGACGACCCAGGCCTCCTCTGAACGGAGGGCGAGGGCTTCCATCAGCTTGGACTTGCCGGCGCCGGAAGGGCCGTTGACGACGACCGCCCTCCCGCCTGGTTCGGCCAGATAGGGGCGGCGACGGAACACCGCCAGCCAGGAGACGTGGGCGCGGTCCTCGGCCCCGAAGACCACCCGCCACTCCTGACCGCCAGCGGTGACGACCGTGGCGTCCACCCGGTGTCCGTTGACGGCGATCCAAATGACATCGACCGTGGGCGAGGCGTGGATGGGACGAAGGGCGAGGGCGATCGCGTCGGCTGGCGCGGATGGGGTCAGCAAGCCGCGCAGGGGAGCCGCCTCCGACGCCGACAGCACCCGATCCAGCAGCGCAGGAGCCCAGGCTGCTCCCTCGCCGCTCACCAACAGAAACGTACGTCCGACAGCCATCGCCGACGGGGCACTCGGAGGGGCGCGGTCCGTCAGGCGAGCCGGTCGAGGACGACCTCGAGGCCACGAACAGGCCCGTGGGGCAAGGGCAGGACGAGCGCCTCGAGCCCGGCCTCGACCGCCCGTCCGTCCGTCGATGGCGAGTCGCCGACCATCAACGTCTCGGCCGCGACGGTGCCGAGCCGGTCGCAGGCGAGCTCGAACAGCGCAGGGTCGGGTTTGACCATGCCTTCCTGGCAGGAGAGCACGACTGCGTCGAAGGACTGGTCGATGCCGAGGTGGTCGAGGTTCCGCCTCAGGTCCCAGCCGCAGTTGCTCAGCAACCCGATCCGCTGGCCACGCGCCCGCAGCTCGCCGAGGATGCCGGCCACATCGGCGTAGAGCGCGTAAGTGTCGGGCTCCAGGTAGAGCTGGTGGAAGCCCGCCATCAGGTCGAGGTCGGCGTGAGCGGCGACGGCGTAGGCCATGTCGGCGGCGCGATGTTCTTCGACGGAGTGGTCCCGCCGCCGTTCGGCGGCAAGGACGTCGGGATCGTCCACCACCCCGTTGACGGCATCGATGAAGGCCTGGATGTCGCCGAGGTCCCTGCCCAAGGCCCGTCCGGCCCGACCGACCAGCTCGTCGAAGGACGGCGGGTAGGCCAGGGTCAGGCCGAAGTCGAACAGCACGCCCCGGATGCCCACCCCCAGATGATCGCCCCACCGGGCCAGTCGGTGCGCGTGGTACTCGCTCAGTACGAACCCCAGACCCGCCAGCCGTCGCGGAAGCGGCTGACGAAGTACTGGACGTTCGACAAGCTCTCGCTCGGCTCGAGGTCTGGGAGGTGCACCTCCACGACCCAGGTGCGGGCCCCGATGACGAAACCGCACTGCTGGAAGGGGATGCCGGCGTAGTCATGCCCCGCGGGAGCGGGCTGCTGCGCGCCATAGGAGAGGCCGATCTGC
>DASXYV010000505.1:0-4727 GCA_036502305.1 Acidimicrobiales bacterium | reverse complement strand
GCTGGCCGAGGCCCCACACGGCCGGGTAGAGGGCGACGAGCACGCCGATTCGACCCACCGAGAGGCCGTAACGGGCGAAGAAGATGGGAAAGATGCCCCAGGCCAGGCCGTCATTCAAGTTGTTGACCATCCCGGCCTGGCTGGCGGCGGACAGGGCTCGTTCTTTGAAGCTGGTGAGGAGGAACACCTGTCGCGTGGAGATGCCTCGTCCGAGCTCCGGCGAGGAGTCGACGCGCCCGGCGGCCTCGGCCTTGGCGTAGGCGTGCGTCTCCCGGACAAAGAGCGTCGACAACCCCAGCCCGAGGCCGACGAAAGCCAGGCCCAGGAAGAAGGGGTCCGGTCGCAGGCCGGCTCTGGCGGCGATGAAGCCGGTCGCCAGCGCCGTAAGGGCCACCGCCCCGTAGCCGGCGGCCTCGTTCAGACCCATGGCCAGCCCCCGGCTCTTGGGCCCGGCCAGGTCGATCTTCATGATCACGGTGGTGGACCAGGTGAGGCCCTGGTTGAGGCCGAGGAGCACGTTGGCGACCACGATCCAGGACCACGACGGCCCGAACATCAGCAACAGCGGCACAGGCACGCCGATGGCCCATCCGGCCACGAGGATGGGTTTGCGCCCCAGGCGGTCCGAGAGGGTACCGGCGAAGAAGTTGGTGGCGGCCTTGGTGATCCCGAAGGCCACGATGAAGGTCAGCGCCGCGGTGATTGCATGCAGGTGGAAGACCCGGGTGCCCAGCAACGGGAGCACGGTCCGCTCCTGGCCGACCATCCCCCCGACCAGTGCGTTCACGCCGACCAGAAGCGAGAACTGGGCCAGGTTGGCCCGCAGGCCCAGGCGCAGCCCCGACCGCCGGCCTTGAGAGCTCACGGCCCCAGAGCCAGCCGACTCCCGGTGGCGTGGGCCCACTCTGCGGGACCGCCGACGAGCACGGCGAGCTGGCGCCCGCCCGCGCGGGACAGGAGGCTGGCTCCGCTCATGGCCCGCTCCCCGTGCCCGCACATCAACGTGATCGGCCCCGGCGGAAGGTCGCCTGTCCGCTCGGCGAGGGAGCCCAGCTCGACGTGAAGAGAACCGGGGATGTGCCCGACTTCGCGCTCGCTGGCCTGGCGGACGTCGAGCACCGTATTCACTCCGAGCGAGCCAGGCCCGATCAGCTCGATGTGCTCTGTCTTCAGGCCGCTCGCCGCCCAGGCGTCCGAGCCCCCGGCCAGCTCGCCGGCCAGCTCCTCGTAGCCGACCTTGAGACACTGACGGGCCAGCTCGGTTCGGTCTTGACCCTCGCCGACGACGAAGACGAGGTCGCGCCCCTCGGCCACGAGCCAGCCGAGCCAGGTGGGGAACTCTGGGCGCAGGGGGATCGACAGAGCGCCTGGCACATGCCCGGCTGCGAAGTCCCTGACGGGACGAACGTCGATCAGGTCGGCGCCGGCCTCCACCCGCATGCGCGTCTCGGCCACAGTGAGCTGGCGCAAACCGGGCGGGCGGGCATACACGCGAGGACCCCGTCGGTTGATGTCACGCAGCCGGCCGAAGTAGGGCGGGTAGGTGCCGAGCCCCCCGAGGAGGGCGGCGACGAAGGCGTCCTCATCGGCCGCACGGAGCAGGGGGTTCGTGGTGTGTTCTCGGCCGATGGTGGTCGCTCGGTCGTTCCCGGCCGGGGCGGAGCAGAACGAGCCCGCTCCGTGGGTCGGATACACGGTCAAGTCGTCGGGCAGGCCAACCAGGCGGTCGTGGAGGGAGCGGTAAGCAGCGCGCGCGAGCTCCTCGGTCTGCTCCGGGCTGACGAGGTCGGTGCGGGCCACCGAGCCGACCAGCAGTGACCCCCCCGAGAACAGCGCGAGCGGCTGCTCCCCGTCGACGAGCAGATAGGCCATGTGCTCCGGAGCGTGACCGGGGGTGGCCAGGGCCCGGAGGCGGAGTCCACCGAGGTCGACCTCGTCGCCGTCGTCGAGCCCCCGGTGGCCGAACCCGAGGCGGCTCGCCGCGGGCGAAAGGACGGTCGCTCCCGCTGAGGCGAGGGCCCGGCTGCCGGACACGAAGTCGGCGTGCAGGTGGGTCTCGGCGCTGAAGGCAAACCGCCGATCCCGCTGCTCGGCCCAGGCCTCGTAGGAGGCGACATCACGGGACGGATCGACGACGAGAAGCCGGCCGTCGCCCAGGTCCACCAACCACGCGGCGTTGCCCAGGCCCTCGTCGACCATTGGGGTTATCTGCATGGATCTCTTCTCGACAGGCATGACCCGAGCGCGGTCGACTCAGGCCTGCCGGCTGTCACGTCGGTCATCCGAGAAAGGGCGGCCGGAACCTCCGTCCGGCGCAGCTGGCGGGAGCCGACCTTGGCCAGGAGATGCCGGCGCCACAACGTCACCGGGTGCAGGTCCCAGCTGAAACGTACCTCGCACCCGCTCTCGACGTCGGCCACCTCCCAGCGCCAGATGGCATACGAAGGGTTCCCGTCATCGGTGCCCGATCGGTAAAGCATCACTCTCCTTAGGTCAGGGCTTAGGCCGACGAAAGGACGTCCCGTCACGCCCAGGCTCAGTAGTTGAACGTCAGCGCCCCGCCCTCGGTGAACTCATACAACGACGGAGCGCCCTTGACCTCAGCTCCCTTGGTCCACGTGGCGTCCTCCATCCCGCGAGTCTTCACGCACACGGGACAGACGTAGAAGAGTCCGCCCTTCTCGACGTACTCGGCGTGCAGGTCGGTGATGGACGGCGCGTTCGGAACGTTCACCGTGGTCGCAAAACCATCCGTCGCGACTTTGATGCCGTCCTTGGTCAGCCACATGAGCGCCTGCTTGCCCGCTCGCAGCGCCTCGACGCCAAGCAAGTAGCAGATCAACACGCTCTCGGGGTCGTCCTCCGCATGTACAAGTCCAAGGACCACTTTGTCGTCAGCTGCCATCGTGTTCTCCTCTGGTTCGGTCGGATGTAGAGCAACCACATCTCAGGTTCAGGTCAACCCGGCTTGCGGGCCAGGAACGCGTAGCCGTACACCTCGTAGGTCCGCGCCTTGTCCTCGCCGGTGGCGCCACCGAAGGTGTCGACGTCGTCGCCGATCACCACTTCGGAGAAGCCGCTGTCTTCCAGCATCTTCTGCCAGCCCGCACGGGGCAGCCCACCGGCAATTCAGCCGGTCCACAGGTCGATGTTGCGTAAGGCCTCCTCGGGCACCGGTCGGCCGTTGGCGATGTCGGCGAACTGCAGCACCCCACCGGGACGTAGGACGCGGTGGATCTCGGTCAAAACGGCTCGCTTGTCTGGGCAAAGATTGATCACCCCGTTGGAGATGACGACGTCAGCCCAGCCGTCTTCGACCGGCAGGGCCTCAGCCAGGCCCTCGCGAAACTCGACGTTCTCGAGACCGAGCGAGGCAGCAGATTTGTGGGACTTCTCGAGCATCTCCGCGGTCATGTCCACGCCGACGACCCGTCCCGCCTGGCCCACCTGGGCGGAGGCGACGAACGAGTCGAAGCCGGCGCCCGAGCCCACGTCGACGACGCAGTCTCCGGGTTCCAGCGATCGCAGGGAGAAGGGGTTCCCCACCCCCGCGAAGGACTCGACGGCCGAATCGGGCAGGCCGTCGACCGCGGATCGCTCATAAGCGAGTCGTGCGGCGAGACTTCGGCCCGTGTGGAAGTGGTAGCTAGCGTCCGGTGCTTCGGCTACCTGCCGGTACTTCTCGCGCACCTCGGCCCTGAGGGCCCCCGAGTCGACGAGCAGATCTTCCGTCATCGGCTAGCTCGTCCTTTCCCCCCAGCCTCTGCGCCGCTGGACACGGGCAGACCGGCCCTGCGCCACTCCGGGAAGCCGTCCTCCAAGCGCCGGGCGTCGTAGCCGCGCCGGCGGAGCGCCCGTACGGCGTCGTCGGCATAGGCGCAGTAGCGGCCTCGGCAATAGGCGACCACCTCGACGTCTTTCGGGAGGGTCCGGAGCCGGCGGCGGAGCTCGCTCACCGGGACGGATCGAGCTCCCGGAATGTGACCGGCCCCGTACTCTGGTCCCGGACGGACGTCGAGAACCAGCACCTCGTCGAGCCGGCGAGCGAGCTGCTGTCGGCTCACGGCCTCGAGCTCAGAGCGGTCGCCGAGGTACGCCTCGGTCAGGCGGTCCAGGCCGGCCACGTGGACATCCGCAACCTGACGGATCGCCGCCCACAGCTCGGCCACACGCTCGCTGGCGAGGGCATAGATGATCCTCGTTCCCTCTCTTCGGCTGGTGAGCAAGCCAGCGCTAGCGAGGGCCCGGAGGTGATGGGAAGTGTTGGCGACGCTCTGGCTGATCTCGTTGGAGAGCTCTTCGACCGAGCGCTCCCCTTGAGCGAGGACGTCCACCAGCTCCGCCCGGCGGCCGCTGGCCATGGCCTTGGCCACTTCGGCGAAGCCATCGAACATCGCGTCCTTGGCGGCTCGCTCACCCACACCCGTAGGGTAGGAGCGACTGTTCAAGTTGTCAAACGATTATTTGATAATCCTCCTCCTCCCACTGTGGGGCCCGCGCGCGGACCTTCGTCGGATGAAGGAGACGTCAGGGTTGAGGTTCCCGCCCGATGGCCATATCTGGCGGCACCGGGGCCCAGCGTTCTGGCCCTCAGAGACCCACGTCGTGCTGAGCAATTGCGTTGACCGGTTCCGACGGCCGGATAGCCACAGGACGGGCAGTGGTCGAGTAGCTGCTCCTGCACCGCTTGCTCAGTGGACGGCGAAGAGTCGCGTGCGCCACCCTCC
>DASXYV010000504.1:0-3631 GCA_036502305.1 Acidimicrobiales bacterium | reverse complement strand
AGATTGCCCGGGCGTGTGCCGACGCCGCTGAGCGGCTAAGTTCCCGGCCGCCGCACGGGGGAGCACTCAGCTGGGAGGAGCGCCGATGCGAAGGGGACGGACGCTGACGGTGACCACCAAGGTCGTCGACCTGAGCCATCCAGCTGCTACGTCGTCGGTGGTCGGCGGCCCGTTTCTCCAGTACGTCACCCGCTGGCAGATGGGCAACACCCTGTACTACGCGGCCATGGAGAACACGTCGAGCAACTCGCCGACGTTCTTCGCCGGCAAGGCCCAGTCGGTCGACCTGTGCTCGGTCTCGGCGTGCGAACCGCACGTCCTCACGTACCCCGAGCCCGGCCAGGGCGGGACCGCGGAGCCCGGGCGGATCTCCTGCCCGCCGAGCCCGTCGGTCAGCCACCCGTGCACGATCACCGTCCGCGTCGATACCGCCGCGGTGGGCTCGCCCACCTCGAGCAGCCTGCTCGAGGAGGTCGGGGCCTACGCCCTTGCCTCCTCTCATCCGCAGGGGGCGCTGACCAACGCGCAGGCCGAGGCCGACAACGTGCCGCTCGAGGTCGACGGGGTGTGCTGTTACAACTTCAGGTCTGGTTGACGTCGCCGCCTCGCGCCGACACCGCCGCGCCCCCGTCGATCGTCTCGGCCAGCTCGGCGACGAGCTCGGCGATGTCCTCACGCGACGCCTTGGCCTCGAGGGCGATCCGCATGGCGGCGATCTCGCGGGCCAGGAAGTCCGTGTCGGCCAGCTGGCGAGACTCCGCGTCGCGGTCGCGCTCCACCTCCGCCCGGTCCCGCTCCGCCTGGCGGTTCTAGGCCAGCAGGATCAGCGGCGCGGCATAGGCCGCCTGGGTCGAGAAGGCCAGGTTGAGCAGGATGAAGGGATAGGGATCGAAGCTCAGGCTGGCGGCGACCGCATTGAAGGTGATCCACATCACGACGAGGATGCTCTGGATGGCGAGGAAACGAGCTGTCCCGAAGAACCGGGCCAGCGTCTCCGAGAACCGTCCGAACGCCTCGGGGTCGTAGTGGATCCCGCCGCTGATCCCGCGCGGCATCGCCAGGGTGTCTTCATGGGCCATGAGCTGTCGTCCTCCTCGGGTCTCGCCAGTTGGGGGGCAGCACTCGGTCGAGGACGTCATCGACGGTGACGGCGCCGACGAGGCGCCCGGCGGGGTCGGTGACGGCCACGGCGAGCGCGTCGTAGGCGGCGACCCGGGCGGCGACCTCGGCCGCGCTGACGTCGGCCGCAACGGGTTCGGGCCGGTCGTCCAGGCAACGACCGAGGGGCCTCGGAGGGGGCTCCCGGAGCAGGCGCTGATACCCGGCGACGCCCAGGTACCGGCCGGTCGGGGTGTCGGTCGGCGGTTGGGTGACGAACACCTGCGCCGCCAGGGTGGCGGGGAGCTCCGGATCCCGCATGCGGGCCAGCGCCTCGGCGACCGTCACCGTCGGCCGCAGGATGACCGGCTCCGGGTTCATCAACCCGCCGGCGGTATCGGGGTCGTAGTCGAGCAGCCGGCGTACGGGGGCCGCCTCGTCCGGAGTCATCGCCTCCAGCAGGGCGCCCTGGCGCTCGACGGGGAGCTCGCCGAGGAGGTCGGCGGCGTCGTCGGCCTCCATCTCGTCGAGCACGTGGGCCAGTCGTTCGGCGTCGAGTCCTTCGACGATGCGCAGCTGCTCGTCCTCGGAGAGCTCCTCGAGCAGGTCGGCCAGCCGGTCGTCGTCGAGGGCCGCGGCCAGCACCCGCCGGCGGGCCAGGGGGAGCGCGCGGATCGCCGCCGCCATCTCCACGGGATGGAGCGCTCCGATGGCGGCGGCCTCGCGCCCGACGGGGCTGCGAACGGTGAACAGCTCGGTGGCCTGGGGCCAGTCGACGATCTCGGGGGGCCGCCGACGGCCGAGCCGAGCACGAGAGCCGAGGGCGACGGTCGCCACCTCCCAGGCGAACGACACCACCGGGTCGGGGCGGATGGCCAGGTCGACGACCCTCTGTCCGCGTAGCGACCGGCCGAGCAGCTGGCCCATGACCAGGAGCTCTCCGGGCCGCAGCTCGAACTGGCGGAGGTTGATCGCCCCGCGCAGGCGGGCGCCCTCGTGACTCAGCTCGGCGATCCGCCCGGCGGCGACGAAGACCCGCCGGCGTTGGAGCGCGACGACGAACCCGCGGACGTCCGGCGCGTCTCGGCCGCCCCACGCGGCGAGCACTACGTCGGCGATCTGGCCCACGGCGGCCCCGTCGGCGCCGAGCAGCGACAACCGGACCAGCCGCGAGACATAGACGAGACGCTCCGCCACCTCGCCAAGGTAGCTCCCGCGCCCGGCGCAGCCGCCGAACCTGTCCTGAGATCGAAGTAGAGTTCGGTCGGCTAGGCGACGGAGGGGTGAAGACCATGGCGTCTACCGCAAATGGCCGTGAGACGTCCGACCAGAGGGCTCCGTTCGGAGATCACACCCTGCCCAAGACAATCCGCATCCTGAGTGACCGGGCAGAGCTGGAGGAGGCGCTGCGCAGGGCGGCCGCCCACGATCAGGCCCTGGCCGAACACATCTCGAGGCGGGCGGCCCGCTACCTCCGCTGAGAGCCGGCAGGCAGGCCGGGCCCAGCCGCGCCGTTGGCTCGTCGCTCGCTGTCGCCTGCGGCCCCACCCTCAGAGCCGTCGCGTCCCAGGGGCATCCGCACCATGAAGGCGCAACCGGCTCCCTGGTTGTGGACCACGATCTCCCCGCGCTGCGCTTCGACGAGGCCTCGGGCGATGGCCAGGCCGAGGCCCGCTCCCCCCCCGCCGTCGCGGCCTCGGGCGGCGTCGCCCCGGTAGGCGACCTCGAAGACCCGCTCGAGCTCCTCCGCCGGGATCCCACCGCAGGAGTCGAGCACCGTCACCGTGGCTGCGCCGTCCTCGTAGCCGGCCTCGATCGTCACCCGCCCGCCGGCCGGGGTGTGGCGAATGGCGTTGTCGAGCAGGTTGCGCAGGGCGCGGCCGAACTCGGGGGTCGAGAGCTCGACGCTGGGGCCTGAACCGACGGCCCGGCCGCTCAGGCGGACCGCCTTGGCCTCGGCCGCGGGCCTGGCCCCGGCGAGCGCGTCGGAGACGAGATCGGCGAGGGACGCGGGCTCGGGCGACAGCCGCAGGGCGTGGGCGCCGATCCGGCTGAGCTCGAACAGCTCGTCCACCAGCTTGGCCAGGCGTTCGGTCTCGATGCGCATGGTCCGGTAGTAGCGGGCCACCGTCTCGGCGTCGTCAGCCACACCATCCTCGAGCGCCTCGACCATGACGCGGATACCGGACAGGGGCGTGCGCAGGTCGTGGGAGACCCAGGCCACGAGCTCACGGCGCGAGACCTCGACCGCCTGGGTCCGGGCCCGGGACTCGGCCAGCCGGGCCTGGTCATGGCCGAGGACGAGCGCGGCCAGGAGGCCGACTGTGCCGGCCGCCGGCAGGACCACGAAGAGCACGGTGAGGTCGTGGTCGTTGATGAACATCTGGGACGCGGCGACGAGCACGCCGGCTCCGACCGCGGCCACGACCGCCAACGCCACCACCGCGGCCTGCAACCCGACCGAGCGTCGGCGGGCGCCGCGAAGCACAGCCCACCCGATGACACCGACGGCGCCGGCCGCACCGATGCTGAT
>DASXYV010000503.1:0-8705 GCA_036502305.1 Acidimicrobiales bacterium | reverse complement strand
GCTGAAGACGTACCTGTTGTCGGGGTTGTCGAGGAACCCACCGCCTGGAGTGTGGGCCATCATCGCGGGTGTCGCCTGCCCGGAGACGCTCGCACCCGTGGCGGCGTTGTCGGTGAGCTCGGCCAGCGAGGTGAGGCCGTTGTAGAACTTGTGCCACGTGGGTGGGTCGGTGCCGGGGTAGGGGCGGGACGGCGGATACGGCATGCTGGCGTCGGCCACCGTCGTGTTGACGCCGTTGGGCGGCACGGCCGGATAGCTGCAGGCCGGGAGGGTCGTGTGGCTCCCGCCCGGCAGGTTCACCGTCACCGACGGCAGACCCACGGCGCCGGTGGCGTCGAGGCCCCGGTCCGGGCGGTAGACGCGGTAGAACACCTGGAAGGCATCGCCCGTCCTGCTGCCATCGGCGCTGGTCGTGTACAGGGTGTTGGGGGCCGGCGATGCAGGTCGCCGGCCGAACACGACCGTGGCGGTGTAGCTGCGGTGGGTGGCCCGACGCGACTCGCCGGCGAGGAACGGGTCGACGCTGCCGGGATCGGGGGCGATCGCTTGGTCGTTCAGACCGTCGGCCGATTGCAAGGCCGGGTTGTAGCTTGTGAACGACATGTAGCGGGCGTGCGGGTACTGACCCCGGATGGTCAGCGTCTCGCCCGGGACGGCGGGGAGCGAGGCGCCCCAGTAGCTGGCGGCCTGGTCGGGGAACAGGGAGTTGGCGGCCGTCGGGTCGAGGTGGGTCGCCCAGGCGCAGCTGGAGGAGGTGGCCGGTACCCCGGCCCGAGCCCCTGTCGCCGGCAGGGCCACTGCCGATGCGACGAGGCAGCCCACCAGCGTCGAGACCGTTCGCCGTCCCAACCTCTGCATCCTGACGCCAGGGCTTCGCCGCCTCGGGCGTCAGTTCCTCGCTCGCCCTCGTCGTCAGCCGCGGATCTCGAGCCCCTTCCAAAGCGTCGCCACGGCCCTTTCCGCCCACCTCGGCGGTCGCTTCCTGCCGGCCAGATGGCGGGCGATGAACGAGCCGATGAGCAGCTCCATGACCAGGTCCAGGTCGGCGTCGGGGCGGATGAGGCCGAGCTCCTGGGCTCGCCGCAGCAACTGTCGACTCCGCTGCTGGCGGGGGCCGATGATGCGTTGACGGTGCAGCTCGACGAACTCGGAGTCATCCCGCTCACCCAACAGCGATCCGATCACGTCGACCCCGACAGCCTCGTGCGCGGTGGCGAACTCGTCCAGGAAGGCAACGAGATCGCGCCGAGGGTCGTCCGACGGCTGCGGGAGCTCCTCGACCGGGGTCATCCTCGCCAGGGCGGCGGTGGCGAGATCGGCCTTGTTCCGGTACCGCCGGTAGATCGTGGTCTTGGCCACGCCCGTCGCGCCCGCGACCGCCTCGACCGACAGGCTCCGGTAGCCGGCGTCCTTCAGCAGCCGCAGGGTAGTCGCAAGGATCGCCTCGTCGGTGTGCTCGTCCCGCGGCCGGCCGCGGGTGGGCGCCGGGCCAGCGACGTCGGCCACGGCTATGCCGCCACGGGGGCGGGGGCCTCGGCCTCGTACGACGACTTGACGAAGTCCCGCTGGCGGATCAGCACGGCCGCCAGCACTGCGCCCACGAAGGCGGTCACCGAGGCCACGATGAACAGCTCGTTCAGCCCGCTGATGAAGGCCTGGTTGGCTGCGTTGCTGACCGTTCCCCGGAACGGTGCGGGCACGGAGGCGATGACCTGGCGACTGCCTCCGGCAGCGACGCCCTGGGCGATCTGGCTGGTGTGGGCGGCGGCTGGGGTGCCAGCCAGCAGGTCGCCCAGCTTGCTCTGGACCCGGCTCTGGAAGAGGGCCCCCAGATAGGCGATCCCGGTGGCGAGCCCGACCTGGCGGAAGGTGTTGTTGATCCCGGACGCCATGCCGCTGCGCGCCGGCTCGACCACCCCGACGGCCGCCGACGCCAGTGGCGGGTTGATCATCCCGATACCGATGCCGGCCAGGATGAAGCCGGGCAGCAGTCCGGTCCACGTGTCGCCGAGCTGCCGGCCACCCATGAGGACGAGGGCGATTCCCACCAGCGCCAGCCCTCCAGCGAGGAAGATGCGGATCGCCACCCGGGCCGACAGCTTCCCCGCGATCGGGGCGACGACGAACGCGAGCAGCGTGACGGGAAGGTACACGAGGCCGGCCTTGAGGGGGCTGTAGCCGAGGACGTTCTGGAGGTACAGGCTGATGTAGAGGAACATCGAGAACATCGAGGCGGCGATGAAGAACGCCGTCGTCGAGGCGCCCACGAAGGCGGGCTTGCGGAACAGGCTGAGGTCGAGCATCGGATGCCTTCGCCGGGCCTCGATGGTCACGAAGGCCACCATGGCCACACCCGAGCCGATGAGGAACGACAGGATCAGAGGGCTCGTCCAGCCGTCGCTGTTGCCGCGGATCAGGGCATAGACCAGCAGGGCCAGGGCTCCGCTGAAGGTGACGGCTCCAGGCAGGTCGACCCGACTGGGACTTGGGTCGCGTGACTCGATCACATAGCGCAGGGTGAAGCCGACGGCCAGGACACCAATGGGGACGTTGACGAGGAAGATCGACTCCCAGCCGAAGGTGTCGGTCAACACGCCCCCGAGCAGGGGACCGACCGCAACGGCGCCGCCGATCACGGCCCCGAGAACCCCGAACGCCGTCGCCCGCTCCGGTCCCCGGAAGGCCTGGGCGATCAGGGCGAGCGAGGTGGCGAACATCATGGCCCCGCCAATGCCCTGAAGGGCTCGGGACGACGTCAACATCAGCGGACTGACGGCCAGGCCGCACAGCAGCGAAGCGGTCGAGAAGACGACGAGGCCGATCGTGAATATCCGGCGGCGCCCGATCAGATCGGCCACCGATCCCGAGACCAGCAGCACCGCCGCCAGGGTGAGGGCGTAGGCGTCGACCACCCACTGGAGATCCGAGAAGCTCGAATGCAGCGACCGCTGGATGTCGGGAAGGGCGATGTTCACGATCGTGATGTCGAGCAGCAGCATGAAGGTGCCCACCGACACTGCCGTGAGCGTCATCCACTTTCGATCGACCATGTGACCCTCCCAGAGTGGTGTGAACGTGGCGCTCGCCTGGAGCCTGCGATCAGCTACGAAACGTATCGTATCCAAAGTCTGGAGTGAGAAACATCCGATCACCTGACCGTGACCTGTGGCCCACGTCACGTGGTGTTTTGTGGACCGAAGGCGTACCCTCACGAACCGTGGGAAAGGTCGCTGGGGACCCGACTTGGAAGGAGGCGCTGCACCGCAGCGTCTCTCGGCGAGCAGAGGGCGCCAATCTGGTCGGAGCCGTCGTAGTCACTGCCTACCTGAGCTGGTTCCCGGGAGGCAGCCGCAGCTCGCTCGATACGAACGACCTGCTGCTGTCCCTCGGCGTGGCCCTGGCCTATATGGCGCTGGCGTTTCCCGCCGGCGTGCGGCTCGGCCATCGCTTTGGGCGGATGGCGACAACGTGGCTGGTCGACGGGCGCCGACCCACCGCGCCGGAGGCGCGCGCCGCGCTGGCATTGCCCTGGCGCACCGCAGCCACCTCGTTCACGCTGTGGCTCGGCGCCGCCGTCGTCTTCTATGGCGTGGAGTTCGCCTTCGATCCCAGCGGCTACCAGAGTGCCCGAGTGTCTGTCGGCGTCCTGCTCGGCGGTCTGACGACCTCGGCCTTGGCCTTCTTGCTCTGTGAGCGGGCACTGCGCCCCCTCTTTACATTGGTCCTCGCCGACGGGGCTCCGCCGCGGACGCGTCGCCTGCGGCTCGGGCCGAAGCTGGTGCTGACGTGGGCCCTCGGGTCGGGCGTGCCCCTCCTGGCCATCGCCCTGTCGCCCCTGGGCCTCGGGCCCGGCGGTCGGGCCGAGCTGGTCGGACCCGTGGTCGTGCTCTCCGTCCTGGGAATCGTCGTCGGCTGTGTGATGTCGCTCGTCGCCGCCCGGATGCTCTCCGATCCGCTCGAGCGACTCCGTGGCGCGGTGGCCAGGGTGGAGAACGAGGACGTGGACGTGGAGATGCTGGTCGACGACGCCGGCACGCTCGGGTACCTGCAGATGGGCTTCAACCGGATGGTCGCCGGGCTCCGCGAGCGGCGACGCCTGGAGGACCTCTTCGGTCGGCACGTGGGCGTGGACGTGGCCCGGCGGGCGTTGGACGGAGGAGTGAACCTCGACGGCGAGCGACGAGAGGTCAGCGTCATGTTCGTGGACCTCGTCGGCTGGACGGGATTGGCGCAGCGCGAAGGCGCTGAGGTGGTCGTCGGAACGCTCAACGCCTTCTTCGACGTCGTCGTGGGTGTCGTCACCGCAGAAGGAGGCTGGGTCAATAAGTTCGCAGGCGACGGCGCGCTGTGCGTCTTCGGGGCACCGGCCGAGCAGCCCGACCACGCCGCTCGGGTGCTGCGCGCTGCGCACACCCTGCGCAAGGAGCTGCTGGCCCTGGCGGTCACCCACGCCGAGGTGGACGCCGCCATCGGGGTGTCGTCGGGGGTGGCGGTGGCCGGCAACGTGGGTGCCGCCGAGCGCTACGAGTACACCGTCATCGGCGACCCCGTGAACGAGGCGGCGCGTCTGACCGAGCAGGCGAAGTCGCGGCTCGGCCGGGTCCTCGCCAGCGAGGAGACGATCGTCCGATCGGCAGGGGAGGGGCGTCGGTGGGGCGAGGTCGGAGCGCTCGACCTCCGGGGCAGGAGCTCGCCGACGCTCGCCTACGAGCCGGGTCCCGCCAGCGGCGTGCCGGCCGCGACACCGCCGGCGCCGGAGGCCGCCCGATAGCGTTGCCGGGTCGTGGCCCAGCCGAGCGCGCAGGAATCGATGGGACGGGTCGGGCTGCCAGCGCCCGTCCAGGAGCTGGCGCGGCGCCCGTGGGACGCGGTGATCGTCGGCGGTGGCCACAACGGCCTGGCCGCTGCCGCCTACATCGCCCGTGCCGGTCGACGGGTGCTCGTGCTGGAAGCGCGGGAGCGCCTGGGCGGGGCCTGCACCCTCGAGCAGCCCTTCGACGACCCCCGCTGGCACGTCAGCCCGTGCGCGTACCTCGTCGGGCTGCTGCATCCGCTGGTGGTGGAGGAGTTGGGGCTGGCCCGCCACGGCTACAGCGTGCAAGTCGTCGACCCTCACCTCTGGTGCCCGCTGGAGGACGGGTCGACCCTGACCCTGTGGGACGACCCCGTCCGCTCCGCGGCCGAGGTGGCTGCCGTCTCGCCTGGCGACGTCGACGGGTACCTCGCCTACGAGGGCCTCTTCGCCCGCCTACGGCGGGCGCTGCGGGGCCCCGGTCCGACTGGCGACACGTGGTTGGGCGATTCGCCAACGCAAGAGGAGTTGGTGGCGCGCCTCGGAGGTGACGGAGAAGCCGTCGACGTGGTGCTCGGTGCCTCGATCGCCGACGTCCTCGAGCACCACGTGAAGGACTCGCGGCTGCGGACCGCCCTCCACGGTCAGGGGATCATCGGCACCTACGCCGGTCCCCGTGACGCCGGCACCGCGGCCGTCCACGCCATGCACGCGTCAGGGACCCTGGACGGCAAGGGCGGGGCCTGGGGTTACGTGCGCGGCGGCATGGGCCGGGTGTCGTTCGCCCTGGCCGACGCAGCGCGGGCGGCGGGAGCGGTCGTGGCGACCGGGATCCCAGTGGCCGCGATCGTGCCCGGCGAGGGCGTCGTGCTCGAAGGCGGCGAGACGATCCGGGCCGACGCCGTGGTGTCGAACGCCGATCCCAAGCGGACCCTGGCCCTGTGCTCGGGCGATGTTCCAGGGCGCTATCGCCGGCGCCTCGAGGAATGGCGGATCGACAGCCCGGTGGTGAAGGTGAACTGCGGACTGGTCCGGTTGCCACGATTCGTGGCGGCCGCCGACGACACGCCGTTTCGCGCCATGGTGACGATCAGCTCCGGCGTCGACGACACCCAGGCGGCCTGCGCCGCGAGCCGTCGCGGCGTGCCGAGTCCGGCGTGGTGTGAGCTGTACTTCCAGACCGCCTACGACCCCACGATCGCGCCGAACAGCAGGCACACCATGAGCGTCTTCGCTCAGTACGCCCCCTACAGACTGGCCGAGGGGGACTGGTCGAAGCGGCGCGAGGAGATCGGCGATCTCGTCCTGGCCAGCATCGCCCGCTTCGCCCCGGACGTGGTCGATGTCGTGGAAGAACGACAGGTGCTCGGCCCTCCTGACATCGAGGCTCGGACGGGGCTCACTGGAGGTCACATCTTCCAGGGGGAGTGCCTCCCGGACCAGATGTGGGAGCGACGCCTGACACCGCGCACTCCCGTTCCGGGCCTGTACCTGTGCGGTGCGGCCACGCACCCGGGTGGGAGCGTGATCGGGGCCAACGGTCGCAACGCAGCCATGGTCGTGGTCGCCGACCTGGCCGCGCAACGCGGCGCGAACGCCGATCCCGCCTAGACCGCTCAGAGTCTCCTACGGCACCACCCACCGGCGTCCGCCCTGCCCCGAGAGCAGGCGTCCGAAGCGCATCCCCGGAAAGTGCACGCCTGCAACGGGGACGCCCGTGTCCTCGATCTCTCGGGCCAGCGCCGTCCGGGTCCGGCGGGCGAGCGCCGGGTCGACGTCGCCGAGGATCGCCCACTCGTCGTCCACCAGCTGCACCGGACAGTGGGCCACGTCTCCCAGGAGGAGCGCTCGATCGGCGCCCGAGGAGAGGACGACCACCGTGCTGCCCGGTGTGTGCCCGGGAGCAGCCAGCACATCGACACCCGGAAGCAGGGGCCCGCTGGCGTCCCACGTCTCCAGTCTGTTCTCGACCGGCGACAGCTTCCTGGTCGCTCCGGGATCCGGACCCACGAAATGGCTCCAGTCCCGTCGGTGACAGCGGTACGTGGCGTTGGGGAACACCACGTCACCCTTTCTGGTGGCCCAGCCCACGTGGTCGAAGTGCAGGTGGGTGAAGACGACGTCGGTCACCTCGCTGGGCGCGACGCCGTAGGCGGCCAGGCTCTCGAGGAATGCTCCCCCGGAGAAGGGCCCCTTGAGGGTGCCCACCCCGGTGTCGACCACCGCGACCCGGCCTCGGTGTCGAACAAGGAACCCGCCCAGCTCCAGGGGAAGCAGGCCGTCGTCGGTGAGGAGCTCCCGGTGGGACGCCCACTGCTCCTCGGTCGTGCCGGCGAAGGCCTCTGTCGCCGGGAAGTAGGCGGTGCCGTCGTGCACCGGCAGGACCTCGACGTCTCCGATCAGCATGGACGCCAGCATGACGCCTAGTTTGATGCTGTGGCGACCGGGTGCGACCCGGAGCGGGTGAGGGAGCTTGCCGTGGATGACAGCAGCACAGGTGCGCCGATCGAGGCGCCGGCGTTCAATCCGTTCGAGCCCGGGTTCTTCGCCGACCCGTACTCGCGCTACCGGTCGCTCCGGGAGCGCGACCCGGTGCACCACAGCCCCCTCGGCCTGTGGATGCTCTTCCGCTACGACGACATCGTCGGTCTGCTGCGCGATCCGTCGCTGAGCGTCGAGCCCGAGAACGCGGCCCCGACGCTGCGGGCCCAGGTATTCGAAGAGGTGGCCGGCGAGCGGATCGTTCGGCGGCCGCGGGCGATCCTGAGTCTCGATCCTCCCGACCACACCAGGCTGCGCCGCCTCGTGTCCAAGGCATTCACTCCCAAACGGGTCGAGGCGCTGCGGCCACGGGTCCAGCAGCTCGTGGACGAGGCACTCGATCGTGTGGCGCCGGCCGCCAGGATGGACGTGATCGGCGACCTGGCCTTCCCGCTGCCGTTCACCGTGATCTGCGAGCTCCTTGGGATGCCCGAGGGCGAGCGCGACCAGCTCCGGGAGGCATCCCACACGCTGGCCGGGACGCTCGACCCCATCCTGACCGCCGAGCAGATCGAGGCCGCGATGCGGGCCTCCGACCTCATCCGGGACTATGTGACCGATGTCGTCGCGTGGAAGCGCGCCCATCCCGCCGACGATCTCCTGTCTGCCCTCGTCGAGGCCGAGGAAGAGGGCGACCGGCTGTCCGAGGGCGAGCTCCTCGACCAGGTCGTCCTGCTCTATATCGCCGGGCACGAGACCACTGTCAATCTGATCGGGAACGGCACCCTGTCCCTGCTGCGCGACCGGAGCGCCTTCGAGCAGCTGGGTGCGGATGCCGACCTCGCGGTCAACGCCGTCGAGGAGCTGCTTCGCTACGACAGCCCGGTGCAGTTCTCCCGCCGCATCACCCTCTCGGACCTCAAGATCGGCGATCGACTCATCGAGGCAGGAAGCTTCGTGCTCACCTGTCTGGGCTCGGCCAACCACGATCCGGATCGCTGGGGTGAGGACGCCGACCGCCTCTCGCTGGCCCGCCCGGGCGCAGCCCAGCACTTGTCGTTCGGGAGCGGGATCCACCACTGTCTGGGCGCGGCCCTGGCCCGGCTCGAGGCGCAGGTGGCGCTGCGCACGCTGGCCCGGCGCTTCCCGACAGCGACGCTCGAGCATGAGCCCGAGGCGTGGAACGGCAGGATCGTGCTGCGGGGCCTCGACCGCCTTCCCGTGTCGCTCGCCAGCTGAGGTGGCGGGGCGACTTCACGTGGCCGTCGTGGGCGCCGGCGATGCTGACGACGAGCTGGCCGCGGCGGCCGAGGAGGTGGGACGCCGGCTGGCTCAGGCCGGCGCCGCCGTCGTGTGCGGGGGCCTCGGAGGCGTGATGGAGGCGGCGTGCAGAGGGGCCAAGTCTGCCGGAGGGCTCACCGTCGGGATCCTG
>DASXYV010000502.1:0-2986 GCA_036502305.1 Acidimicrobiales bacterium | reverse complement strand
CGGACGCGCCGCCCAGGAGCGCCAGGCCCCCAACGGTCCTGACACTCCGGGAGATGAACGTGCGGCGGTCGAAGGGCTCGGGCAAGGTCGGTGTCATCCTGCGGGGTGGATCGGCTAGAGCGGCGTATCATCTGGTGGCCTCCAGCTGAGCTGCGCGGTTCACGCTGACGCCATCGCGACCCATCGTGAGCTCCGCCCGCCCGAGTGTCAGGCCCCGGTGGCCTCCAGCTGCATCCGGTCGTACTCAGCCCCGGTGTCCTCCCAGTCCTCGTACTCGAGCACACCCAGCTCGCCGAACCGGCGTCGCAGCCAGCCCTCGCCGGCGTCGAGGAGGCCCAGCTTCTTCAGGTTGGGCACGATCTTCGAGAACAGGACCTTGCGAAACTCCCGTTGCACCGGCGAGTCGAGCATGACCTTGCAGCACTCCTTCACCGGAAGGCCGACCGACTCCCACACCTCCTGGCCGAGGAAGCGGTCGCGCATGCGCACCGCCGCCTCGTAGCAGAACTCCTGGCGCTCGCGGATCTCGGCTGCGCCCAGGCCGGCGTAGGCCTCCTTGAGCGAGAGCACGCCGAAGGCCACGTGGCGCGCCTCGTCGGCCATCACATAGCGGGTGATCTGCTTGAGGAGGGGGTCGATCGAGTACGTGTACTGGAACCCGAAGGCGGCCAGGGCCAGCCCCTCGATCATGATCTGCATCCCCAGATAGGTCATGTCCCAGCGGGGGTCGCCGGCCACGTCGTCGAGCAGACTCCGCAGGTGGAGGTTGATGGGGAACTCGAGGCCGAGCTTCTCCTTCAGGTACTTGCCGTACACCTCGACGTGGCGGGCCTCGTCCATGACCTGGGTGGCGGCGTAGTACTTGGCGTCGATCCACGGGACGGTCTCGACGATCTGCGCCGTGCAGATCAGCGCACCCTGCTCACCGTGCATGAACTGCGACAGTGTCCAAGCCTGCTGGGCCGCCCCGACGTCGTACCATTCCTCGTCGGACAGACGCTCGAACACCGTGCCGGCACGGTCGATGTTGAGCGTCGTCATGAGGGGGTTGGTCGGGTCCCGGGCGATCTTGGCCGGGTCCACGTCGATGTCCCAGTCGATGTCGGTCGAGACATTCCACATCGACGTCTTGGCCTTCTCGTACAGCTTGGCCAGCTGAGGCCGGGACCGGTCGTAGTCCCACGTGAAGCACACTTCGGGTGCCGACCGCACCACGTGGATCGCGTCACGCTGCTCGGCGGGTCCGACGGTCTCCGCCAGCTGGTCGATGGTGCCCGAGCGCACCTCGTCCTCGGTGGACATGCTCCGACCTCCTTCGCCCAAGGCCACAAGCGTAGACGCTGAAGCGCCTCCGGCCTCGTCGCCGGGCGTGCCTCCCGGGCCGGCTCTCTCGTCTGGCCGGCCTCCCGGGCCGGCTCTGTTCGTCCGGCCGGCCTCCCGGGCCGGCGTTGGCGACGGCGCCGTGCGGGGCGCTCGCACTCCGTGCGGCCTCAGCGCTCCGCGACCGGCGTCAGCTCGTAGTGCAGCGTCTGATAGCGCAACAAGCGATGCGACAGCGGGACGACGATGCCCTGCAGCACCGGTTGACGTCGAGCCACGGCCCGCGCCGCCTCGGTCGCCTCGTCGCCAACGAGCAGGCGGCTGCGGGCGAGGATCTCGGAGCCGACGGGCTTGCCCCGCACCGTGCTGGGGGCGATCCGCACGTCGGGCTGGTTGCGCATGCGCTTGGCCTTTCCTGCCCGGTCATAGGTGCGGATGAAGGCCCGGTTCCCTGCCACCGCGATGGTGAGCGGGGTCCCGACCGGAGTGCCGTCGCGCTTGTAGCTCGTCAACAATGCGGTCCTGTAGCGGGCGAAGGGCGCCAGGGCCGGCGACGTGCCGGTGCTCCCGGACCCGCGTCCCGACTCCTGCCCCGATCCTTTGGGCACGTTCATCTCCTCGCCTCCTGTCACGATTACCTACCACCGGCCCGTCCGGGCCCCGCGGGGGGTCGGCCCCGGTCAGCCGCCGGTCGAGTGACCGACCACCGAGTTGATGTAGGTGAGCATGGCCCGACCGCCGCCGCTGCGGCCGAGCGGCCAGAAGCCGATCTCCAGGTGCGGGCCGCTCGAGATGCCGACGATCCCGTAGCCCACGATGGAGATCTGCTGGCCGGCGAGCACCTGGTCCCCGACATGGACGAGGTCGGGCCCGGAGTGGCCGTAGTAGACAGTCTTGCCCGCCAGGGGTCCCGAGGTGATCCGCAGCACGGGGGCGTTCGGTCCGAATCCGCCGATCCCCTCCTGGATGATGGTGCCGGGGCCCATGGCGTACAGCGGGGTGCCTCCGGGCGCGGAGTAGTCGACGCCCTGGTCGATCGAGCCGTTCTTCAGGTACTGGACAGGTAGCGGCATCGCCGAGCTGCTGGCGCTGGTCGCCGCCGCGGACGGCGCCGGCACCGACGTCCTGGGAGCGGCGGTCGTGGTGGGGGCGAGCGTCGTCGGGGGAGCGGGCGCCGGGACTGTCGTCGTGGGCGCCGGAGTGGAGGGGAGAGGGCCCCCCAACGGCAGTGAGGGAGCGGTGGTCGCCTGCGCTCGGACTGCGGGGCCGGTTGCCAGGCGCAGGGAGGCTGAGTGGGGCATGACCCCGACGGCGACGCTGGTGCCGATCGCCATCAGGGCGGCCGAGTAGCCGAGCAGGCCCTTGCGGAGGACCGAGTGCGGCGACGCGCCCTGCTCAGGCGTCGAGGTCAGGCCGCCGGCCACCCGGCGCAGCCGGAGCCCGATGGGAAGCGATCTGGCGTCTGCGGCCAGGGCGACTCGGGCTGCGCCCCGCACCAGGCCGGAGCGAGAATCGGTGGCCCGCTCGACGAGCTCGGCCGGTCCGGGCCGCATGCCCTCGATGAGGGGGGCGGGAACGGGGCCTGCGGCGTCGACGACGGTGTGCGTCGCGCCGTGCCGGGCCTGGTCGTAGAGGCCGTCGGTCACGGGCGCCAGAGGACCCCGTA
>DASXYV010000501.1:0-6903 GCA_036502305.1 Acidimicrobiales bacterium | reverse complement strand
AGGGGTCGCCGACCGACGGTGCGACCATGGCCCTCGACCTGGGCGAGCGGAACGCCCTCGGCGTCTTCATCCCCCCGGGTGTGGCCCACGGCTTTGCCGCGCTGGCTGACATGACCCTCACCTACCTGGTCGACGGGTACTACAACCCGGCGGACGAGCTCGGGGTGGCCTGGGACGACCCTGAGATCGGCGCCGACTGGGGGGTGAGTGGCCCTATCGTCTCCGAGCGGGACAGGGCCAATCCCCGCCGCTCGGACCTCCCGACCGGCCTGCGGCCGACCCTGGGGTTACGCACATGAGCGGCTCCGGCGCTCTGGGCGTCTAGGCTGCTGACGGGGCTGGCGGGTCTCTCCTGTGGCCTGGCGGTCTGTGACACACAGAGTCTCCGATTATTGGGTTCAATAGAGTCTCGAGTACGGCAACGGGAAATGACATCCCGCAGGGGTCCTCGACCCCCCGACGGGAAAGGTGGGCACTAGGACAATGAGCATCTTGCTCCTCGTCGTGGTCCTGCTCGTCGTAGCCATCGTGCTGTCCCGTCTGACCTGGGCGTCTCTGGGAGAGCGGCGGTCGATCAAGCACCACGAGCAGGCGATGGACGTGCTGCGGTCGGTAGCCGGCCGCCCTCTCGGGTCCGAGCACGCCGAGGTGGGAGCGCACGAGGGCGCGCACGTCAAGTCAGCCGTCGACGACGGCCCGGGCTTCTTCGCGCCTGCCCCGCCGGCGGGCGACACGGCCAAGGCCGTGCCCGAGGCGACGGTCCAGCGCGAGGAGACCATCCGGATCGTGAGGACCGGGCCGTCCGAGTCCCCACCGGGCCGGTGGAACCCCGCCGCGGCGTCGGCATCCTCGACCCCGCCACCCCCGGCCGCGCCGGCCCCGCCAATGGCGGCTCCGCCCACGTCGGCCCCGCCGCCCCCCCAGCCCGTCGGCTCAGAGCTCGTCGACGAGCCTGCGGGCGTAGAAGCGCGCCAGGCCGGGGCAGGGTCGGGACCGTCGTGGGAGCCTGCCCACTCACCGCAGAGCCCGCCCGACGGCGACCGAGAGACGACCAAGCCGGCCGTCGTGTTCATCGCGGACGACACCGGCCAGCCCGGTCCCGTCACCGTTCCGCCGAGCGTTGCCGACGCCGTCCGCAGCAGCTCGCGTGGTCGCTGGGGCAACGGCGATGGACGGGACAACGGTCACCGGGGCACAAGATGGGGTGAGGCGCGCCAGGCGACCGCCGGAAACGGTTGGGCGGACGGGGAGCGCTGGGGGGACGAGCCCGACACCGGGCGGACGACGCTGCCCAGACCGCCCTCGATCGGCGACCAGGACTGGTCCGCCTCCTCCAGGTCCGAGGCCCGGTCGCGTTCTCGGGCGGGGACTCGATCGAGGCTGTGGGGCCGTGTGCTGGCGCCGGTGCACGCCACGGGACGGGTCGCGTCAGGGGCGCGCGGTCGCCTCGGGTCGGGTCGTCGGGCCGCCCCGCCGGCAGCCGACACCGGCCCTCCCGACGACGCATGGCTCGCAGCGGTTCGCGACGCGCCGACGGGCGAGAGGGTGCAGGTCATGACCGCCGATGCCCCAGCCGTCACGACGGCACCTGGTCATGCGGTCGAGACGACCGGAGGCGGCGACGGCCGCGCCGACACCACCGCTCCCGGCCCCGCCGTGCCCGCCGGCCCGCCGCCTGTCCCCGAGCGTGACCGGGCCACCGACAGCGTCGACACTGTCGGCGCCGGCGGCGTTACCCCTGACCTCGACACCGGTCAGGTCGCCCAACAGCCCGGGCCGCCGTTGGTCCGGCGGGCCGGAGGACGGCCGCGGTTCGGTCTCGCCTTCGGCCTGGCGGCAATTGTCGTCGTCGCCTGCGTCGTCGCCGGCGCCCTGATCGCCACCATGTCGGGCTCGTCCAACTCCAACAAGGGCCAGCCGAGCCGCCAGGCAGCGCCGCCGGCGAGGACGGCCCCGGCGCCGCCTCCGTCGCCCTTGACGCTGGCTTCGCATGACGACCAGGGGGCTGTCTACAACGTCAAGGCCAGTCGGGTCTCGTTGTCGGCCGTGGCCAACGGGCGGGTCTGGATGGAGGTCGTCTCCGGGACGGGACCGTTCGGCCAGGTGCTCTGGCAGGGCATCCTCACCCAGGGCCAGAGCCAGACGATCACCAACAGCGCGCCCGTCTGGGTCCGGATAGGTGCAGCGTCCAACGTGACCGTGAGCGTCAACGGCGGCGGCGTCCTGCTGCCGCAGGCGCCGACGACCTACAACCTCACCTTCTCGCAGGTCTAGGCCGGCCCGGGAGGCCGGCCTGAGAACAGGGCCGCAGGGCCGACGCGCCTAGGCGGCGCCGCGCTCACGCGGCGATCCCGACCGAGCGCAGCACGAAGGCGAGCACGAACGCCTCGTCCCGCCAGGCGTCGTAGCGACCCGAGGGGCCCTGGTGACCGGCGCCCATCTCGGTCTTCAGCAGCACCCGGGCGTCGGGATCGGTCGCACGGAGCTTCGCCACCCACTTCGCCGGCTCCCAGTAGCTGACCCTCGGGTCGGTGAGCCCGGCGGTGACCAGCATCTCCGGGTGCGGGCCCGCGCCGACGTTGTCGTAGGGCGAGTAGGACTTGAGACAGGCGTAGGCCTCGGCATCGTCCTTCGGGTTACCCCACTCCTCCCACTCGAGCACGGTGAGGGGCAGCGTGTCGTCCAGGATCGTGGTGAGGCAGTCGACGAAGGGCACCTCGGCGACGACCGCATTGAACAGCTGGGGCGCCAGGTTGACCACGGCGCCCATGAGCATCCCGCCGGCGCTCCCGCCCCGAGCCACCAGCCCGTCCACCGAGGTCCAGCCGTCGGCCACCAGGTGACGGGCACAGGCCACGAAGTCGGTGAACGTGTTGGTCTTGTGGAGGAGCTTGCCGTCCTCGTACCAGCGCCGTCCCAGCTCGCCTCCACCGCGCACGTGGGCGATGGCGTAGAGGAAGCCCCGATCCAGCATGCTGAGGCGCAGCGACGAGAAGAGGGGGTCAAGGCTGTACTCGTAGGCGCCGTAGCCGTAGAGCAGGGCGGGTCCGCGCCCGTCGGGCGCCCGGTCCTCGCGGTAGACGAGCGAGATGGGAACCCTGGTGCCGTCGTCGGCCGTGGCCCAGACCCGCTCGGTCCGGTAGCGGGCGGGGTCGTAGCCCCCGAGCACGGGCTGGCGCTTCAGCAGCCGGGCGACGCGGTCGTCCATGTCATAGTCGTAGACCGACCGGGGCGTGACGAGAGAGCTGTAGTCGTAGCGCAGGACCCGTGACCCGAACTCGGGGTTGGGCCCACCCCAGGCAGTGGACACCGACTCCGGCTGGGAGACGGTGTGGGATTCGCCGTCACGCAGGCCGGTCACCCGAATCTGCCGGTTGGCCTCCGCCCGCTCGTAGACCACCAGGTGCTCGGCGAACACGTCGATGTCCTCCAGCCTGACGTCGGGCCGGTGGGCGATCACGTCCCGCCAGGCGTCCCTCCCCGGACGCTCGACCGGTGCCTCGACGAGCCTGAAGTTCTCGGCATCGGCGTTGGTCACGATGAGGAACCGCCCGCCATGGTGCTCGACGGTGTACTCCACCCCCTGTCTGCGGGGCTCGATCACGCGGAAGTCGCCATCGGGGTCGTCGCCGGAGAGCACCCGGGACTCGCTGGTCACCTTGCTCTCGAGCTCCAGCACGACGAAGGCGTCGTCCTTGGTCTTGGACACGCCCACGTAGAAGCGCTCGTCGGGCTCCTCATGGACGACCACGTCGGCCTCCGGTGCCGTGCCCACGGCATGACGCCAGAGCTGGTGGGGCCGCATGGCGTCGTCCGGCCGGGTGTAGAAGAGGGTGGCGCCGTCGTTGGCCCAAGCCAGGCCGTAGTACACATCCTCGACCTGGTCCGGGAGGTCGGTGCCGGTGGTCAGGTCGCGGACGCGGAGGCGATGGCGCTCCCCGCCGGTCGTGTCGACGGCGAAGGCCATCAACCGGTGATCGGGGCTCACCGCCAGCCCACCGAGCGAGAAGTACTCGTGGCCGGCAGCGAGGTCGTTCTCGTCGAGCAGGACCTCCTCCGCCGGGTCGCCCTCCGCCTCGTCGCCGGCCGGGGTGGCGGGGTCCGTCGGGTCGGGCTCGCCCGGGGGCTGGGCCGGACGGCGGCAATGGATGGCGTACTGGCGGCCCTCGACCGTCCTCGAGTAGTAGCTCCAGGGCCCTTTTCGCACCGGGACCGAGAGGTCGGTCTCCTGGATCCGGGCCACGATCTCGGCGTACAGCGTGTCCTGCAGCGCTGTGGTGTCCGCCATCGCCGCCTTCGTGTAGGCGTTCTCGGCCTCGAGGTAGGCGATCACGTCGGGGTCGTCCCGCTCACGCAGCCAGTACCAGTCGTCTAGGCGCTCGTCGCCATGGGCCCGCAGGACGATCGGGCGGCGGGGCGCCATCGGGGGGGCCGAAGGGGCGTCTGGGGTGCGGTCAGGGATCGACATCGCCTCGAGAGGATAGGACCGACCGAGCGACCCCAGGTCGGGTGGCTCGGATGGGGCGAAACGCCCATAGTCTGTTGCGCGCCGGGGGTTCTTCAGCCCGGTGGGAGTTGTTACTATGTACGTAGGAGAAATTCGGGTCGATCCGACCAGGAAAGGGCTGATCACCTGATGGCAACCACCGATCTCGATCTCGGCCGGTACAAGCTCGGCTGGAGCGACGTCGAGGACTACATCTTCAAGCCCAAGAAGGGCGTCAACGCAGACATCGTCCGGGAGATGTCCTGGATGAAGGGCGAGCCCGACTGGATGCGGGACATGAGGCTCAAGGCGCTTCGGCATTTCGAGCGCAAGCCCATGGCGCCCTGGTTCGCCGTGAACATGCCGGACATCGACTTCGACGACATCTACTACTACATCAAGCCGACTGACAAGCAGGTCGACGCCTGGGACGAGCTGCCCGACTCGGTGAAGGCCACCTACGAGAAGCTCGGGATCCCCGAGGCCGAGCGCAAGTACCTCGCCGGCGTCACCGCCCAGTACGAGTCCGAGGTCGTGTATCACCGCAACCGGGACAACCTGGAGAGCCAGGGGGTGCTGTTCTGCGACATGGACACCGCCCTGCGGGAGTACCCCGACGTCGTGAAGCAGTACTTCGGCACGGTCATCCCGCCCAATGACAACAAGTTCGCCGCCCTCAACTCGGCCGTGTGGTCGGGTGGCTCGTTCATCTACGTCCCGCCGGGCGTCAAGGTCGAGATGCCGCTCCAGGCCTACTTCCGGATCAACGCCGAGAACATGGGCCAGTTCGAGCGGACCCTGATCATCGCCGACGAGGGCGCTCAGGTGCACTACATCGAGGGATGCTCGGCTCCCGTGTACACCTCCGACTCGCTGCACTCGGCCGTGGTCGAGCTGGTGGCCAAGCCCAGCGCCCGCATCACCTACACCACGATCCAGAACTGGTCGAGCAACGTCTACAACCTCGTGACCAAGCGGGCTCGCTGCGAGACCGAGGGCCACGTCGAGTGGATTGACGGCAACATCGGTTCGCGCCTGACCATGAAGTACCCCTCGGTGTACCTCATGGGCCCCAAGGCGTCGGGCGAGGTGCTCTCGGTGGCGTACGCCGGTCCCGGCCAGCACCAGGACGCCGGGGCCAAGATGATCCACGCCGCCCCGGAGACCACCTCGACGATCGTGTCGAAGTCCGTGTCCAAGGACGGAGGGATCACGACGTACCGGGGCCTGGTCCACGTCGACGAGGGGGCCACCAACGCCAAGAGCTTCGTCCGCTGCGACGCCCTGCTCCTCGACGAGATGAGCACGTCCAACACCAAGCCCTACATGGAGGTCGAAGAGCGCGATGCCCAGATCGGGCACGAGGCCACGGTCTCCAAGGTCGGCGACGACCAGCTCTTCTACCTCATGAGTCGCGGCCTCTCCGAGCAGCAGGCCATGAGCATGATCGTGAACGGCTTCATCGAGCCCGTGACCCGAACGCTGCCGATGGAGTACGCCGTCGAGTGGAGTCGGCTCATCGAGCTGCAGATGGACGACTCCGTCGGCTGATCCGAGCGGGCGCGGCAGTCGACGACAGCGCGTTCGATCAGCGCAGGCGAGCGCTTCGTTACGAGAAGTTTCATCGAGGCGCGGCGTCTGGATGAGCCCCGGCCGAGTGTAGAATCGGGTTCCCTCTGAGGGAAGGGTGTTTACCGGCGCCCGCCGGTCCCAGGGGACACAAGCTCATGCCGATGCGCGAGGAATGCAAGCACTTCCAGAGCCGGACCTACGCATCCGGTGAGGTGGCGCGCTTCTGTGTGCTCGACCTGGCCCCCGAGGCGCCCTGGCGGTGCCCTGACAACTGCCCGGCATACGAGCGGAGGATGGCCGACGCCGGCTGGACGCGCGGCAGCCTGGTCGAGCCGGCGATCGAGGACGAGCCCGATATCCCCGGTCCCGAGGCAGCGCACCTGCTGGACGAGGCCGAGGACATCGTGAACATGGTCGGCGCCACCGTGGCGGCCGAAGTTGAGCGGGAGCGGGCGCGCCGGGCGGCGACCGCCGCCAACCCGTGGTGGCGGCGCTGGCGGCGCAGGCGCTGACCCTACTGTCGCTACCGGCCTCTGAACGACGGCGGGCGCTTCTCGGCGAAGGCGACCATCGCCTCTCGTAGATCGTCGGACGGGAGGAAGGCCGCGTTCCACGCGGCCACGTAGTCCAACCCCTCGGCCACGCTGCGCTCCGCGCCGGCGGCTAGCACCGCCTTGGTCCCCTGCACGGCAAGAGGTGAGTTGGCGGCGATCTCGGCCCCCATCTCGGCGGCGGCCTTCACCACGCCCTCGTGATCGGGAAGCACCTCGTTCACCAGGCCGATCTGGCGAGCACGGTCGGCCGTGACGTCCTTGCCCGTGTAGGCCAGCTCGGCCACGTGCCCC
>DASXYV010000500.1:0-1963 GCA_036502305.1 Acidimicrobiales bacterium | reverse complement strand
CCCACACCGATGCCGAAGTCGAAGCGCCCCCCAGACAGCCAGTCGACCGTCGATGCGTCCTTGGCGGTGTAGACGGGATTGCGCTGGGGAAGCAGGCACACGGCTGTGCCCAGCCGCACCGTGGAAGTCACGCCGGCGAGGAACGACAGCGAGTCAAACGGCTCGAGGAGCCCCGTCTCTCCGGTGAGCGGGATCTTGCCGTCGTCAGCGTAGGGATAGCGCGACTCGTACTGGTCGACGAGCACGGCGTGCTCGCCCACCCACATCGACGAGAAGCCACCTTCCTCGGCCCCGGCCGCCGCCGCGGCGAGAAACTCTGGCGTGGCGACGGGATTGACGGTGGCGATGAACAGCCCGATGCGCATTGTCACTCAGCTCCCTCGCCGCGCTGATGCGCCCCGAGCTTCGCTCGAAGCTCGAACTTGAGGACCTTCCCAGCGGGGTTCCGAGGCAACGCGTCGACCACCTCCAAGCGGGTGGGCAGCTTGTAGCGGGCCAGGGAGCGGCCGGCGACGTCGCGCAGGTCCTCCAGAGTCAGTGACGCGTTCTCCTTGGGCACGGCGACCGCCACCACGGCCTCTCCCCAACGCTCGTCTGGCACACCCACGACGGCCACGTCCGCGACCGCAGGGTGGTGGAAGAGCGCCCCCTCCACCTCGGCGGGATACACGTTCTCGCCGCCGGTGAGCACCATGTCCTTCACCCGATCGACGATGTAGAGGAACCCGTCCTCGTCGACATAGCCGAGATCCCCGGTGTGGAACCAGCCCTCGCCGTCGATGGCGGCCGCTGTGGCCTCGGGCTGGTTCCAGTACCCCTTCATGACGTTGGGGCCCCGCACGCACACCTCGCCGCGGGCCAGGGTCTCCGCCGCCTCGCCGCCCCCCGGGCCCGCCAGACGCACCTCGGTGAACAACGGAGCCTGGCCCGCAGACCCGACCTTCGCCAGCGCGAACTCCGGCGTGAGAAACGTCACGAGGGGCGCCGTCTCGGTCAACCCGTAGCCCTGGTTGATAGGGACGCCCACGCCGTTGTAGATCTTGATGAGCGCCTCGGGCACGGGCGCTCCCCCACAGACCACCATCCGCAGGCTGGTGAGATCGGCCTCGCCGAACCCGGGGTGCTGGCTCATGAACATGAGCATTGCCGGCACACCGAACATGGTCGTCACACCGTGGCTGGCGATGGCCTCGAGGCAGGCTCCCGGCTCGAAGCTGCGGTGCAGTACCACTTCCCCACCCCTCTGCCAGGTGACGAGCGTGGTGACATTCAGGCCGCCGATGTGGAACAGCGGCGCGACGACGAGGGTGACATCGTCCTGCAAGATGTCCAGGGTGTGGAGGGCGTTCACGTTGTTCCACCACAGGTTGCCGTGAGTGAGCATGGCCCCCTTGGGCCGCCCGGTCGTGCCCGAGGTGTACATGATCAGGGCCACCTCGTCGGCGCCGATTGGCTCGGTGGCGGAGATGCGGCGGTGGCCGGCGATCACGCCCTCGAGCGGCTCCCAGCCGTCGGCGACCCCGTCGTCAGCCCCCAGGTAGCGGCGCACCGGCACATCCGGGCGCATCGAGTCGGCAACCGCACGGTGCGCGTCGTCGACCACCAGGGTGTGGATCCCGGCGTCGCCGATGATGTAGGCCAGCTCAGGCCCCGTCAGGCGGAAGTTCAACGGCACGAAGCTCGCGCCCAGGCGGGCCGCGGCCAGCATGGTCTCGAAGAAGGCCGGCTGGTTGAGGCCGAGGAACCCGACCCTGTCGCCATGGCAGACGCCACCGGCGCGCAGACCGGCCGCCAGTCGGTCGACGCGGTCGAGGAGCTGGGCGTAGGTGCGCGTCGTCCCCTCGAAGGTGAGCGCCCGGCGGTTCGGGCTGAGCGCCGCCCGCCGGGCGAACCAGCTACCGAGGCTGACGTCGACGTTCGATGCCATCGCTACTCCTCTCTCGGCCGGCCTGCGCCGACCATA
>DASXYV010000499.1:0-2011 GCA_036502305.1 Acidimicrobiales bacterium | reverse complement strand
TGGTGATCAGCTGCACCCCAGGATGAACCGTCGCCGTCGAGGCCGCCGCCCAGGTGGGGGCGGCACCGGCGGTGGCCGTCGGGACCAGGACCGAGAAGGGGACGAGGAGCCCCGCCAGGACGGCGAGGCGACGTAGTAGCTGCTGCAGCGGAGGGGTGCTCATGCTCACTATCTTCTCCCTCCAGCGACGCGCCCCCTTCCTCGCTCCCCGACCCGCCCGCCCCGTCGAAGCAGCTGTGTGCGTTCGCTCGGCGGGGGCGCCATGATGGGGACGTGGGCCTGATCGCGGCGACAGGGTCACCCTGGTCGTGGCACCTCCACCCGGTGGGGTGGGTTGTCGTCCTGGGCAGCGCCGCGGGGTACGTCTACCTCCTGCGCTCCTGGGGCGACGCCGCGCGGTCGACGGCCGGCCCGGGAGGTCGGCCCAACGAGACCGCCGGCCGTCGGGAGGGAGCGACCGCCTCCCGCCGCCAGCGAGCGAGCTTCGGCGCCGGTCTCTTCGTCCTGCTGATCGCCCTGTGCTGGCCGCTCGCCGACCTCGCCGACTCCTCCCTGCTCGCCAGGATGGCCCAGCGGAGCCTCCTCCTCCTCGTGGCGCCGCCCCTCCTGTTGCTGGGCCTCCCCCGCTGGCTCGTGGACCGGCTGACCAGGCCCGCGCTCGTCGACAGCGTCCTGGGGTTCCTCACCCGACCGGTCGCCGCCACGGTGCTCTTCAACGCGGCCGTGGCGGCGTCGTTCCTCGCCCCGGCCATCAATGGCGAAGCCCGGTCGGGCGCCATCGCCGCCGGGATCAACCTCGGCCTGCTGGCCGTGGCGACCATCATGTGGATGCCGGCGCTGCGCACAATCCCGGGCGAGCACTATCTGTCCACGGGCGGCCGCGCCGGCTACCTCATGGTCCAGGCCGTCCTGCCCAGCTTCCCGGCTCTCGTGTTCATCTTCGCCCAGCACCCCATCTACTCGGTGTACGCCCAGGCTCCGACGACCCTCGGCCTGTCGCCCTTGCTGGACCAGCAGGCGGCGGGGGCGCTGGCCAAGGTGGCGGGGCTGGGCATACTCCTCGGGGCGGCCGGCTTCTTCCTGCTGCGCTGGCATCAGGCCGAGGAGGCGGGATCCGATCCCGATCCGCTCCTCTGGGACGACGTCGAGCGGGAGCTGCGCCGCCTCGAGCGCCGATCCCGTCGCACCGACTCACCGAACTGACCGAGGTCGGGTCAGCGCCCCTTGTAGGCCGGGAGGTCGGCGCCGTGACGGAAGGCGATGCTGACCCGCGCCCCGGCGGCGGCCACCTTGGGAACGCTGTGCTCCCAGCGCCGCTGGAAGGCGCCGCCCGTGACCAGCAGGTCACCGCGACCAAGCTCGAACGGGCGCGATCGCCCGCCGCCACGGGGCCGGACGAGGAACCGCCGCGGGTCGCCCAGTGACACCAGGGCGACGATCGGCTCTGCGATCTCGCGTGCGATCCGGTCGCCGTGCCAGGCCACGCTGTCGCGCCCGTCCCGGTACAGGTTGAGCCCCATCGAGTCGAGCGTCACGCCGTAGCGCTCCGACAGGACTTGCCGCATGTCCTCGAGGACGGGCGGTTCGAGGGGCAGACCCGACGAAAGGCTCCACCCGGCGGTGAGGCGCGGCTCGGCCACTCGCCGCTCGTACATCCAGCGGGACCTCTGTCCCCAGTCGGTGTCGGCCACCACCTGGCCGAGCAGCTCGTCGGAGCCCGTCACCCATCCGGGGGCGTGGTCGACCCACGAGGTCTCGTCGAGCTCGACCCGGACAAGACCCGAGAACGACGCGTCCACGTCCAGCCCCAACGCCGCGTCGAGCAGCGTCGGTTGCCAGACGAGGTTCATCGCGCCGGCAGGGCGATGGTCTTGGTCTCGAGATACTGCTCGAGGCCCTCCAGGCCGTTCTGGCGCCCGATACCGCTCATCTTGTAGCCGCCGAATGGCGAGTCGGGTCCGTACCACACTCCCCCGTTGACACCGAGCGTCCCGGTGCGGATGCGCCGGGC
>DASXYV010000498.1:0-6586 GCA_036502305.1 Acidimicrobiales bacterium | reverse complement strand
ATGTCGTCCAAGGGAATCGGGCGTGAGGACACGGTGGTCTTCTACGGCGACAACTTCAACTGGTGGGCGGCGTACGCACTGTGGGTGTTCACGCTCTTCGGCCATCCCGACGTGCGGCTGCTCAACGGCGGACGAATGAAGTGGATCGAGGAGGGTCGTCCCCTCGTGACCGACGTGCCGTCCCGCGCCGTCGCCCGGTACCCGGAGGTCCAGCGCGAGGACCCGCCGATCCGGGCCTTTCGGGACGACGTCACCCGGCACGTCGCCAGCCACGGGCGTCTCGTGGACGTGCGCTCGCCGGGCGAGTACAGCGGCGAGCTGCTCCACATGCCGGACTACCCCCAAGAGGGTGCGCTTCGTGGTGGCCACATCCCTGGCGCCGCCAGCGTGCCCTGGAAGCGGGCGGCCAACGACGACGGCACCTTCAAATCGGCCGACGACCTGCGCGCCATCTACGCCGACGAGCAGAAGCTCTCCGAGGGCGACGACGTGATCGTGTACTGCCGGATCGGCGAGCGCTCCAGCCACACCTGGTTCGTGCTCCACCATCTTCTGGGCTATCCCACCATCCGCAACTACGACGGGTCGTGGACCGAGTGGGGGAACCTCGTCCGGGCGCCGATCGAGCGGTAGAGGCACCGGCCGGGCCGCGGTCAGCTCTGTCGGCGGACCGACCGCAGGTACTCGATCACCGCGTCCACCACGAGCAGGGCGACGGCAAGCCACGCCACCCAGGTGACGGAGCTGAAGTTCGAGGGCCAGTCGGCGCCTGACGGGAAGTGATAGCGCACCTCCAGCTGGGTGATGTAGAGCCCGCTGATCGCCACGCACAGCACGGCGCCGATTGTGAGCAGGGCGCGCAACGACGGGCGAAACAGGACGAGGGCGACGGCCAGTCCGACGACGGGCGCCGCCCATGGACCGATGACGAAGCCCGACACCGCGGCCGAGGCCAGTGTCACCACCAGGGCGGCCTGAAGAGAGAGCGGACGCCCGGAGGACCGGAGTGGTGACACCAGCTCGGGCCGCGCCGGTGCATCTCCACCGGTCGGCTCGGTCGCAGCCGATGCGGTGGCATCGAGCGGACCACCGTCGGCGTCACGACGCCGACGGGGACGCCAGAACACGAGCAGCAGGCTCAGGACGACAGCCGCCGCCGAGAGATAGAGGGCCAGGTTCACGCGATCCTGGGGCTTCCAGTGCAGGGTCACGAGCATCTGCCCGGAAGTCCGCGGCTGCACCAGCCATCCGTTGGCGTAGCCGTCGACCGATCTCGGGGCCCCCAACGACGGCCCCCCGTTCACCTTCGCAGTCCAACCGTTGTTGAAGCTCTGCCCCAGGACCAGCCAGAAGGGGCTCTTGGTGGTCGGGACGTCGACGGCCACCTTCGAGGTGGTCCGGTCCTGGCTCAAGACCTTCACCGACGGCACCGGCGGGGCGGCGGTGGCGGTGGCCGGGACGACCTGGCCCGACGGCCCTGTCGCCAGGGCTGGCCCACCCCGCTCGGACCCGAGGCCCAGCTGATCGAGATCGAGGCCCGTGGCAGCCCCTTGGCTCGTGCGAACGACGTGGTTGCCGGGGCCCAGCGACAGCCCGGCCGATCCCGGCCCGCAGGGCTGGACTTGCAGGCCCTGGAGCGCGGTCGCGGCGGCCGTCGACCCGACGACCCGCAGGCCCATCGGGTTCCCGTCGACGGTCATGAGGTCGGTTCGACAGCTGTCGGGGACCGTGGGACCGGCCGGCGGCAGGGTCAGTCCGGGGATGTCGAGCTCGGCGATGCCGACGGGCAGGATGCTCGGGAGACCGCTCAGGAAGTCGACGGTGCTCTCCTGGCGGACGCCTTCGACGGTCACCCGGATGGTGCTCCCCCGCACGGCGGGGAAGCTGACGGGGACCTGGACCGCACCGTTCGGGTGGGCCACGTCGGCGACCGGCGGCACGTCGGCGATGACCGGCGGCTGTCCGTCGGCCTGGATGCTGAGCCGAGTCGGAACGGAGTGACTCCCGTCGGCGACCACCGAGAGGTTGAGGTGATCGAAGGTGACCGGCTGGGGTTGCTGGACCTGGAGCCACTGGCCGATCTGGGTGCCGATCTGGGGGCTCCAGAAGGTCGTGGGGTTGCCGTCGAAGGCGCTCTGGCCCCGGTTCGACAGGTCACCGGGCAGGCGGCTCGAGGAGGTGACGACGATGTCCGAACCCGGACCCGAGGTCGGCCGACCCAGCAGACGGTCGATGGTGTCGTCGGTCGCAGCGGCGGAGATCCGCGCCGTACCCGAGACCGAGAAGGTTCGAGCTGTCGGCAACGAGAACGTGCGGGCCATCGCCCGTTCCTCGTCCGCGTTTATGGGGGGAGCCTTGATCGGCTGGGAGGGGTCGGCACGAAGCCGGGTCATCAGGACGACGAGGCGGTGGTCGATCGACGACGGGCCCGCCTGGGAGAGGAGGTCGGTGGGAAGGCGCGTCACCTCGTCGACCGGCGGTAGTGGACTGCCGTTGGGGCCGCCGCCGACGCGGACCTCGGCGAACCCGACGCCGCTCGCCGTCTTGTAGTTGGACCGCACTCCGAAGTTCGTGGCGTCGATGACCAGGTCGACCCGGCCGAAGGTGCGGGTCGGGAACGTGATGGTCTGCCCCGCCGGTGTGATCGAATCGGGGCCGAGTTGCACGGGGACGTCCGGGCCGTTGTCGAAGCGGAGCGTGGCGTGGGTGATGAAGCGGTCGCGGGGCCCGCTCTGGGGTTGCACGACGTTGACGTGGTTGGTCGCGACGGGGTGGGTCATGTTGACCCGGAGGTACTGCCCCTGGCCGTCCACCTTGCTGAAGGCGGCCACCTCCCACGCCGTGGAGAGGTCGCCGTCCATGGCCAGGTCGGGGCGGTTGGCGGGTGTGTAGGAGACCGGGTTGCCGTAGCCGGAGGCCTGGACCGAGGCGATCCCACCTTGCTGGGTGACGGTCCGAGAGCCGTCGGTCGCCCCTGGGAACAGCGGTAGCGGATTGTTGTTCGGATCGGGCTCGGGCGGCGACTCACCGGCCCGCTCCGTATATCCGGTGTTCTGGGTGATCGTGTCCCAACGCTCGGCCCGACGACGATTGGTGTCGGTGAGGACGAGGTCGGCGCCGGCGCCGAGGGCCTGCCGCTCGGCCGCGGCGTTGGTGTCGAGATCACCTTGGTAGAGCACGGTCTGCTGACCGTTGAGCAGACCGGCCGACGCGCCGTCGACGAGCGCGTCACCGTTGCCGGCCACGACCAGCGGCTGTTGCGCAGGCTCGGCCCGGAGGATCGATCGCGGGTTCGTGACGCCGTAGACCTGGAGGTCTGCCGGATCCGGCGTGGTCGCCGACGGCCCGAGGGTCTGCTCGTCGACGAGCGGGACCGAGGTGCGCAGGCTCGCCGGCGGACCGAAGCTGACCGGCTGGCTCAGGCCGGGCGGGGGCGGGTTGAACTGGGCGGCGGTGGGCAGGGTTCTGGCCGTCAGGTAGCGCTCGTACTGCAGATCGGAACGGAGCTCGACGTCACCGATGCCCATGAGACGGGCGAGCGGAGCGAGTGACGAGGGGTCGAAGGTGCCCTGCTGCAGCCGGTCGTCGAGGGCCACCAGCAGATCGGCGGACGGCGGTGATCCCCACGGGACCTGCTCCCGGGCGACGAAGGGGCGGGACATGATGCCCGGCTCCACCGGGTCGACGAGGTTGTTGCCCCAGCGGTAGGTGGCGAAGTCGATGCCGGGCAGCGCCATCACCCGCGTGGCGCTTCCCCGCGCGTCCATGTAGTTGGCCGCGGCCTGGTAGTAGCTCGGTATCTGACTGGGACGCGAGAGGTTGGCGTCGACGAACTGGCCGGCCCAGAGGGGCGCCATGTCGGCCGCCACCAGCCCCCCGATGGCGACGGCGGCAACGATACCGAGCCGGCTCCACCACGCCGACAGGGCCTCGACGCCTGCCGCCAGGAGCATGGCGAGACCGAGGGCGAGGAGCGGGATGGCTCGCGCCACGTTGCGCAGGGCGAGGCCCGCCGTTGAGCCGGTGGCGAAGGACTTCAGCAGCGAGCCGAGGGGTGCGGCCGGGTGGTCGTAGGGGTGGACCCCCACGGCGATGGCGACTGCGATGCCGATCAAGGCGACGAAGTAGAGCCGGTGCCGCCATCGGATCACCGCGGCGGCGAGAAACGCGAGGGCCGGTACGGCGTAGCTGACGAGCAGCAGCCACGGCCACCGAGTGAAGTCGACCGAGGCCTGGATCCACGGGCCGATGCCGTCCTGGCCGTAGAAGAACCAGAAGCCGAGGCCCCGGAGGATGTCGTACGTAAGGGAGGCGGACGCCACCGCCTGCACGGTCTCGCTGTAGCGCAGGACATCGAGGCCGTAGCCCGCCTGGGTGGCAAGGCCGGCCAACCACCACAGCGACAGCAGCAGGGTGAGGATACCCATGCGGGCCAAGGTGACGAGGGCACGCCGGAGCGACACCTCGCGCAGGATCCAGACGGCGTACGGGAACCACAGCAGCGGCGCGATGAAGACATAGATGAGGCTTGTGACGTTGACGGCTCCGGCGACGGCAGTGACGAGCGCGAACAGCGCCGGATAGCGCCACCCCCCGACCCTGAGGGCGCGGACCACGAAAGCGACCAGCCAGGGGAGCGCGGCCCACGGCATGAGCAGGGCCGAGATCCGCGCCTCGTACTGGAGCACGTAGGGGCTGAGCATGAAGGCCAGGGCCGCCACCGTCACCGCCGGTGTTCCCCAGTTGGTGCCCACGGTGATGACGGATCGCCAGGTCCCGTCACCTCGCCCGGCACGCGAGACCGGCCCGGACCCGGCGGCCGCCAGAGTGCGGACCAGGAAGAGCATCCCCATCCCGGCGGCGAAGAGGAGCGACCCGATCCACAGCCGCTGGGCGACCCACACGGGCACGCCGATGGCGTTGAAGATCCAGAAGAAGGGACCCATCGGGAACAGGTAGCCGATGTTCTGGTGGGTGACGGTTCCCATACCCACGTTCGGGTCCCACAGGCTCGACGCCCCGGCCAGCAGCTTTCCGGGGTTCAGATAGAGGTACTGCTTGGTGTCGGCCTCGACCATGCCCGGCTTGGACGCCAGCAGGGGGATGTAGGCCACAGCCGCCAGCAGCAGGGGCACGCCCCAACGCTGCAGGCCTGGCTTCCGACCGGGGGCCCGCTCGTCCTGGGATGTGGGGGCCCGGGACGCGGGCGCCGTGCGCAGCACGCTCATGGTCGGTGACGCGCTTCGGCCGCCGAGGCCAGGGCCTCGAGCGTGCCTCGAGCGGTCGCCTCCCACGTGAACCGGGAAGCGAGCTCGAGCGCGCCCTGCCCCAGTCGGCGCCGGAGGGCCTCGTCGCGGAGCACGAGGCCCAGGTAGTGGCCCAGCTCCGGCCCCTCGGCCAGGAAGCCGCTGGCGCCGTGGTCAACGGCATCCAGATGGCCGGCGATGCGGCTGACGACGGCGGGCGTCCCGCAGGCGGCGGCCTCAGTGACGGTCATGCCCCACCCCTCCCGCAGCGAGGTGCTGGCCAGCACCCACGCCCTCCGGTAGAGCGCCAGCAGGTCGCTGTCGCTGAGGTGTCCGGGCAGGGTCAGCCAGCCTGCCGCACCGGCGGCTCCGATGCGGGCCTCCAGGGCCTGGCGCTCGTAGCCCTCGCCGACGATCACGGCTTCGAGCCCGGGGTGGCGGCCCCGGAGCTCCACGAGGGTGTCGACGAGCATCTCGAACCGCTTGACCGGCACCAGCCGCCCGGCAGCCACGACGAGCGGGTGGGGGGAACGGGCACCGCCGGGAGTGAAGCGAGGGGCGACACCCGGGTTGACGACCGAGATGTTGTCCTCGGGGAGCCGGAGCATCTCGACGATCTCCTGCTTCGAGGAGGACGACAAGGTGACGATGCGGCTGCGGCGGTACACGGGCGGAGCGACGGTGAACTCGACCATCTCCCCGAGGCGGGCGAGGATCTCGGGTTTGAGCACCATGCGCCACATCTCGGCGTGCACGTGGTGGAGGAACACGACGCGAGGGCACCGGGCCCAGGCCGGCGAGAAGAAGGGCATGCCGTTCCAGACCTCGACCAGCGCGTCCCGCTGGCCGGTCCGGCCCACGAGGCCGCTCAGCGCCGTGCGGGGGAACACTGCGTACCGGCCCGATTTACGGACCACTCGGTACCCGTCGCGGTGGGTGTACGCGGGGTGCCCGGCTGCGGCGGAGCTGCGCATGGTGACGTCGAGCCCGGCGCGTGCCCAGAGACGGGCGATCGTCGACGCGTGAAGCTCGGAGCCACCAGCCTCCGGATCGTCGAGGTCGCGCCAGGCGAGGATGTGAATGCGGTGCAGGCCGGCCGCCCGCGCGATGGCGGCGATGTCGTCGTCCGGAGTGCCCGCCTGCGCGCGCAGCGGAGCGTTGGCCCGGAAAGCGGCGTCGGCGTCTCGTCGGGAGCCGGGTCCAGGCGTGGCCGAGCCCGCCTCGAAATCCATCTGCCTCGTGCTCCTCGTCAAACGTCTCGCGACCGGGCTGTGCCCGCTGCCAGGCCGCCGTGTCACGGAGGAGTCAGGCTACCGGATCGGATGCGCCGGGGAACCGAC
>DASXYV010000497.1:0-3215 GCA_036502305.1 Acidimicrobiales bacterium | reverse complement strand
CGGTACTCCGCGGCCTGGGCCAGCTGCCCGGCCGGCTCGGCGAGAGCCCCGTACCGGTGCTCGAGGTCGATGAGCAGGGCCACGAGCAACCGGCCGCGGTCCACCTCGCGGCCGGCCAGGTGATCCAGGGCGACGGCCTCGCCCGCCAGCTCCGAGTCCTCCATTCGCGGGCCCCAGTTGACGTTCAGCCCGAGGCCGACGACCACGGCCCGGGCCCGGGAACCCTCGAGCTGGGTCTCGGCCAGGATGCCGCCCAGCTTGCGGGCCCCGACGACGAGGTCGTTCGGCCATTTGAGGCCGGCCTCGACGCCGGCCTCGGCCCGGCAGGCGTCGCCGGCGGCGAGGGCCACGATCGAGGTGAGCAGGTGCAGTCGCTCGAGCGGCAGCTCGGGTCGCAGTAGCACCGACACGAGCAGGGAGGAGCCGGGCGGGGCGACCCAGGCCCGATCGAGACGACCCCGTCCCGAGTCCTGGTGGTCCGCCACCACGACCGTCCCCTCGGGGGCATCGGCCCGGGCCTCCTCGAGGAGATATCGGTTGGTCGAGTCGGTCGAGGGTAACCAACGGACATCGTCGAACCGGGTGGTGGCCAGCTGCGCTCTGGCGCCACCGTCGAGCATCGCACTAACCATAGGTTGATGGCGTCGAAAGGTGTCCCGTGCTCACCAAGGTCCTGATCGCCAACCGGGGCGAGATCGCCGTCCGGGTCATCCGCACCTGTCGGGAGGTGGGGATCGCCACGGTCGCGGTCTACTCGGAGCTCGACGAGGACGCGCTGCACGTGCGGCTGGCCGACGAGGCCCATGCCCTGGGCGGCAAGACGGCGGCCGAGAGCTACCTGAACACCCAGGCCATTCTCGACGCCGTGGCCAGCAGCGGGGCCGACGGGGTCCACCCGGGCTACGGCTTCTTTTCGGAGAACGCCGACTTCGCCCGGGCCATTCAGGGCCAGGGCGTGACGTTCATCGGACCCCCGCCCGAGGCCATCGAGATCATGGGCGACAAGATCAGCTCCCGGCGCGCGGCCGAGCAGGCTGGGGTGGCCGGGGTCCCCGGTCGGTCCCAACCGGTCACCGACCTCGACGAGATCGTGACCTTCGGCGACGAGGTGGGCTGGCCCGTGGCCATCAAGGCCGCCTTCGGTGGCGGCGGGCGGGGCATGAAGGTTGTCGAGCGGGCCGAGGACGCCCGGGAGGCCATGGAGTCGGCCCAGCGCGAGGCCGAGGCCTACTTCGGACGGTCGGAGATCTACCTGGAGCGGTACCTGAGCTGGCCCCGTCACGTGGAGATGCAGATCATCGCCGACGCAGGGGGCGAGACGGTGTGGCTCGGCGAGCGGGACTGCTCGTGCCAGCGCCGCCATCAGAAGCTGATCGAGGAGAGCCCGGCGCCCGACTTCCCAGACTTCATCCGCCAGGAGATGGGCGAAGCCGCGGTCAAGGTGGCGCTGGCGTGCGGCTACGTGAACGCCGGCACGGTCGAGTTCCTCTACCAGGACCGGGAGTTCTACTTCCTCGAGATGAACACCCGCCTCCAGGTCGAGCACCCCGTCACCGAGATGGTGACCGGCGTCGACCTCGTCGCCCTCCAGCTGCAGGTGGCCGCCGGCGAGCCGCTCGGGTTCACCCAGCAGCAGGTGCAGCGCCGAGGCCACGCCATCGAGTGCCGCATCAACGCCGAGGACCCCGCCCAGGGCCGCTTCCTCCCCTCTCCGGGCACGATCACCCGGCTGCACCCAGCCGACGGACCCGGCGTCCGGACCGACGCCGGCTACGCCGACGGCGACACCGTGAGCCAGTACTACGACAACCTCGTCGCCAAGGTCATCACGTGGGGACCGGATCGCGGCGCGGCTCGCCGGAGGATGATCCGAGCCCTCGAGGAGACCGAGGTCGACGGCGTGGCGACCAACATCCCCGCCCACCTGGCGATCCTCACCCACCCCGACTTCGCCGCGTCCCGCCACTCGACCCGCTGGGTCGAGGAGAGCCTCGACCTCTCCCATGTGACGGCCGCGCCCCGGCCGGCGCCGCCCAGAGCGGCCGCCGTCACCCCTCCCGCCGCGGACACCGGGCCCGATACCGGCGTGGCCGCGGCCGCGGCCGCCGCGTCCGGCTCGGCACCCACCCAGGACGGGGAGGGCCGGGTGCTCCGGGAGGTGGAGGCCGAGGTGAACGGCCACCGGTACCAGGTGAAGCTGTGGGTCCCGGAGCTGGCCGGGGCAACGGGCGCCGCGTCCCCGGGAGGCGGGTCCGTGACCCGGGCCACACGGGCGGCGCCGGCGCGCCGGCCGCCGTCCGGGGCGACGGGCGGGGCCGGGACGGGGACCATCACCGTGCCCATGCAGGGCACGATCGTGAAGGTCCTGGTGAAGGAGGGCGACGAGGTCGACGTCGGACAGGCGGTGTGCGTGCTCGAGGCCATGAAGATGGAGAACAACGTCAACGCGGACCGGGCGGGGACGGTGACAGAGATCCGGGTCGCCGCCGGCGACGCTGTCGGCCCCGGCGACGTGATCGCCGTGATCGAATAGGCGGCAACGGCGTCCGCCCGAAGGGCGGGCTCGGGGACAGAAAGGGGGCCGCCATGCCGGCCAGGGGGGAGAGCGCAACGTCGGATCGAAAGGGCGCCGCGCAGCGCCAGCTGGACGCCCACCTCTCGGGCCTCGTCGACCTCAGCCACACCATCCACGAGCACCCCGAGCTGGCATTCGAGGAGGAGCGGGCGGCGGGGTGGGTCGGCGACTCGCTCGAGTCCGCCGGCTTCGACGTCGAGCTCGGCGCCTGTGACCTGCCCACCGCCCTGATCGCCACCGCCGGCCACGGACCGCTCGTCGTGGCGGTGTGCGCGGAGTACGACGCCCTTCCCGGCATCGGCCACGCCTGCGGGCACAACGTGATCGCCGCCTCGGCCGTCGGGACCGGCGTGGCGCTGGCGTCGATCGCTGACGACCTCGGGATCACGCTCAAGGTGATCGGAACACCAGCCGAGGAAGGCGGCGGGGGCAAGATCTACATGCTCGAGCGGGGCGCCTTCGCAGGCGTCGACGCGGCGATGATGGTCCACCCCGGCCCGGCCGAGCTGATCCAGATGCCGTGCCTGGCCGTGTCGCACTTCGACGTGCACTACACGGGACGGGAGGCGCACGCCTCGGCGTTCCCGGAGGCGGGCATCAACGCCGCCGACGCCCTGACCGTGGCCCAGGTGGGCATCGG
>DASXYV010000496.1:0-3636 GCA_036502305.1 Acidimicrobiales bacterium | reverse complement strand
GTCGACGGCGAGGTGCTCGTCGAGCGGCTGGCCGAGGAGGGCTTCCTCGCCGGGGTGCCGCTCGGCCCCGGCCTGGAGGCCAGTGGGTGCGAGGGGGGCCTGCTCGTGGCGGTCACCGAGCGCCGGACGCGGGAGGAGATCGACGCCTTCGCGGCCGCCTTCGAGAAGGCGGTGAGGTGATGGATCGAGACGGCGTGGGCGCCTCCAACGCGGCGGGGGGGCGGGCGTCGAGCGCACCGCTGATGGGCCGGGAGTCGGAGCCGACCATCTTCGAGCTCTCACAGCCCGGCCGGCGGTCGTGGTCCCTGCGCACGACGGGTGTGCCGGAGTGGACCGCTCAGGAGCTGGTGCCCGAGGCGCACCTGCGGACCGAGCCGGTCGCCGTGGCCGAGGTGTCCGAGCGCGACCTGGTGGCGCACTTCACCCGGCTCTCGCACCGGCAGTACGCGGTGGACGTCGGGGCCTACCCCCTGGGCTCGTGCACGATGAAGTACAACCCCAAGCTGTGCGACGAGGTCGCCGGCCTCACGGGCCTGACCGGCGCCCACCCCGCCGCCCCCGCGTCACTGGTGCAGGGGTGGCTGGAGCTACTGGTGGCTCTCGAGGAGGCCCTGTGCGAGGTGACAGGGATGGCTGCGGCCACCTTGCAGCCGGCGGCGGGCGCGGCCGGTGAGCTCACCGGGTTGATGCTGATGCGGGCCTGGCACGCGGGGCGGGACGGATCGCGGCGGCGACGGGTGATCATCCCCGATTCGGCCCACGGGACCAATCCGGCGTCGGTCACCCTCGGCGGCTACGAGGTGACAACGGTGGCCTCCGACGCCAGGGGTTGCGTGGACGTGCACGCGCTCGAGGCCGCCCTCGACGAGACGGTGGCCGGCATCATGCTCACCAACCCGAACACCCTCGGGCTGTTCGAGGAGGACATCGCCAGCATCGCCGCCGCCGTGCACGACGTGGGTGGGTTGCTCTACTACGACGGGGCCAATCTCAACGCCATCCTCGGCGTGGCCCGCCCGGGCGACATGGGCTTCGACATCGTGCACATGAACCTGCACAAGACCTTCGCCACCCCCCACGGCGGCGGGGGACCGGGCGCCGGGCCGGTGGCGGTGTCGGAGCGGCTGGCGCCCTTCCTGCCCGGACCACGCCCCGTGCGCCGGCCCGGTGACCAGGAGGACCATGAGGACGGGTACGGGTGGGAGATGCCCGAGCGCTCCATCGGCAGGGTGCATTCCTGGCACGGCAACGCCGTGGTCCTGGCCCGGGCGTACGCCTACATCCTGGCCAACGGCGGTGACGGCCTACGGCGGGTGGCCGACGCCGCCGTGCTCAACGCCAACTGGCTGCGCCAGCGCCTGCGCGGCTCCTACGACATCCCCTACGACCGGCCCAACATGCACGAGCTGGTGATCTCGGCCGCCAACCTGAAGCGGCGCAGCGGCGTCAAGGCCATCGACGTGGCCAAGCGGCTGCTGGAGGAGGGCTTCCACGCCCCGACGGTGTACTTCCCGCTCACCGTCGAGGAGGCCCTCATGATCGAGCCGACCGAGACCGAGAGCCCGCAGACACTCGAAGCCCTGGCCCAGGCCCTCGAGGTGATCGCCGCCGAGGCCCTGGGCGGCGATCCCGGCCCGGCCAGGGCGGCGCCGCGGACCACGCCGGTCAGCCGGGTCGACGAGGCCAGGGCCGCTCGCCAGCTGGTTCCCACCTGGGACGCCCGCACCTGAGCACCTGACCTGACCACTTCGGGCCGGCTGGACGCGCCGACGACCTCCCGGCGCCCGCTCAGCTGTGCTGTGGCTCCCAGCGAAATCGGCGCAGCGCGAACACCAGGGCCGCCGCCCCCCAGATGGCCATGATGGCGAGGTCGCTGCCCGCGATACCGGACCCGCCGCGCCGTGGATCGAAGGGCGCGAACAGGGCCTGGATGAAGTGGTAGACGGGGAAGATCCGGCCGATGTCGGTGAGGACCGAAGTGCTGCTGAGGGGGAAGAACGTCCCCGAGATGAACGCGATCACCAGGTACGGGAAGGTGATCACCGCTGCTGCGGCGTCGGCGTTGGGGACCCAGACGGTGGCGGCGATGCCGATGGCGGAGAAGGTGGCGATCCCGACGGCCAGGGCCAGAATGAACGCACCCCAGTGGCGGGGGGCCGAGAGGTCGTAGGCCGCGGTGCCGATGCCGATGGTGAGCACGGTCTGGATGATGGCGACGATGGCGGCGTTGGCGATGACCCCGCCCATGAAGGCCCAGGGCGGCAGCGGCGTGCCGCGGAATCGCTTCAGGATCCCGGCGTCCCGGCGGAAGACGAGGCCGATGGCCAGGCTCGAGTAGCAGGCGCTGATGACCCCGAAGGAGAGGATGGCGGGGATGAAGTACTGGTTGAACTGCACGCCGTTGAGAGTCGAGCTCGTGGTGCCGCTGTTGATGGAGGCAAAGACCACCAGGAGCACGACCGGGAAGGCGAAGGTGAAGAGGGCGGCCTGTGGGTTGCGCCAGTACAGCTTCTGGTCGTAGCGGATCTCGTTGGCGAGCAGGGAGACGGCGTTCATTCCTGCGCCTCGTCGGTACCGGTGATCTGGAGGTACACGTCCTCGAGCGACGGGCGGGTGACGGTGAGGCCGGCGAGGTCCACGCCCCGGTCGAGGGCCCAGCCGGTCAGCTGGTGGAGCACCTTGGTCGGATCCGGGGTCGAGAAGGTCACCTCGCCCTCGTGTCCAGTCTCGGCGTCGGCCAGCCCGGCCACGGGAATGTCGACGGGGACGGTGTCGTCCGGCAGGTGGAAGCGGATCACGGCATCGGCGGTGTCGCGGCCCCCGAGCGACGCGGGGGTGCCTCCAGCCACGATGTGGCCTCCTGCGATGACGGCCACCCGATCGGCCAGGACCTGAGCCTCCTCCATGTAGTGCGTCGTGAGCAGGATGGTCTTGCCCAGGTCGGCGAGGTTGCGGACCAGGCCCCACGCCTCGCGGCGGGCGGACGGGTCGAAGCCGGTGGTTGGCTCGTCGAGGAAGATCAGGTCCGGGTCGCCGACGAGTGCCAGGGCGAGGTCGAGTCGGCGCTGCTGGCCACCCGAGAGCCTCTTTACCCTGTCGTTGGCCTTGGTCCCCAGGCCCACCAGGCCGATCACCTCGCTGATCGGCCGGGGGGAGGGGTAGTAGCCGGCCTGACGTCTCACCGCCTCGGTGACGTTCAGGAACGGGTCGATCCCGGACTCCTGGAGCACGATGCCGATCCGGCGCCGGAGGCGGACCCCTACGAGCTCGGGGTCGACGCCCAGCTCGGATACGTCGCCCGCGGTGCGGGTGCGGTAGCCCTCCAGGATCTCGACGGTGGTCGTCTTACCGGCCCCATTGGGGCCGAGCAGGGCGAGGACCTCCCCCTGCGCCACCTCCAGGTCGATGCCGCGCACTGCCTCGAGCGATCCGTAGGACTTGCGCAGCCCCGACACTGCGACCGCCGGGTGACCGTTGCCCGTCCCGCCGCTCCCAGTCCCGCCGTTCCCCGCCATGCGGGGGATGAGTGTACCGAAGCCGTGAGCGGCGCTCCCCGGCCCGGCGGGACCGGCCAGCGGGCGTTATGGTCGGCGCAGGCCGGCCGAGAGAGGAGTAGCGATGGCATCGAACGTCGAC
>DASXYV010000495.1:0-3944 GCA_036502305.1 Acidimicrobiales bacterium | reverse complement strand
GCCGCCCGCCGGGCCGAGACCGGTGAGCCGGTGGCGGCCGAGATCCGGGACCGCGGCGGCTCGGCGATCTGTGTCCAGACCGACGTCACCGTTCGCAGCGACGTCGAGGCCGCAGTGGCGACGACAATCGAGCGCTTCGGCGGGCTCGAGATCATGGTCCACAACGCCTTCGGTGGCCGGGCCGGCGCCCGCCACCGGCTGGAGGAGGTCGACGACCGGATGTGGCGCGAGTTCTCGCGCACGGCCGTGTGGGGGTCGTTCTACTGCAGCCAGCTCGGCTTTCCCCACCTCCGGGCGGCGGGTCGCCGTGGCCGCCTCGTCCTGGTGACGTCGCCCGCTGGCATCGAAGGAAGCGCCAACATCCCCATCTACGCGCCGGTCAAGGCCGCGCAGCGGGCCATGGCCAAGAGCCTGGCCCGAGAGTGGGGCGAGCACGGGATCACGGTCAACTGCATCGCCCCGGTGGCGGAGACGCCTGCGTTGCTCCGCGCCTTCGAGGCCAACCCCGAGCTGCGACAGGGGGTGACGGCGCGCGTCCCGCTCGCTCGAATCGGTGATGCCGAGCACGACATCGGCTCGGTGGTCGTCTTCCTCGCCGGCGACGCCTCGGGGTACGTCACCGGCCAGACCATCGTCTGCGACGGCGGGAGCTTCACGGGCCTCTGAGCAGCGGCGCCACGTCGGCGGCGAACGCGTCCATCTGGTCCAGCAGCTCCTGCAGCGAGCGATTGCGAAATCTGACCTGGACGTGGCTGACTCCCATGCCCCCGTACTCGTTGAGCCGCTCAGCCAGCAGCTCGGGGGACCCGGAGATGGTGCGGCCCCCCACGTCCCAACCCGGGTCGCCCACATAGAGCACCTCGGTGATCACGCCGATGTCGATCGGCTCGCCGCCGCGCGTCGCCTTGCGGTGCTCGAGGAGGTAGGCGATCGACTCCGGCATCGCGTCCCGGGGGGTGCCCTGAGGGAGCCAGCCGTCGCCCCGCTCGGCGGCTCTTCGCAGGGCCGCCCGTGAGGACCCGCCGACCCAGATCGGCACCTGGGCCTGGCGCGGGCGCGGCGCCAGTCCGACGTCGTGCACCGACCACGAGCCAGTGTCCACATCGGGGTACTCCTCGGTGAATGCGGCGCGTACGACGTCGATGGCGTCGTCGGTGCGCCGTCCCCGCTCGTGGAAGTCCACGTCCAGGGCACCGAACTCGCCTTCGAGGTGGCCTGTGCCCACGCCCAGCACCGCCCGACCGCCCGACAGCTCGTCGAGCGTCATGAACGCCTTGGCCGTGAGCAGTGGGTGGCGGTACGCGAGGACGTAGATGTGCGAAAGGATGCGCACGTTTCGGGTCAACGCCGCGATCCAGCCCAGGGTGGCGACCGTGTCGTACCACGTCGTACGCATGTGGTCGTCGAAGGGCCGAGAAACGGCGACGTGGTCGCACACGCCGACGTAGAAGAAGCCGGTCTCGTCGGCTTTGCGGACGATCGCCTCGAGCTCGTCCCGGCCGGCCCCGAGCTCCCACTCCTCGGCGAACGTCTTGCTCTTGGCCTGTACCTGCAGCTGCATCCCGTAGACCAGGCGGCCCGGCGGGACGATCGACACCGACATGCTCGAGGCCTCCTCAGGACCAGCGGTCGCCGCTTCCCAGCCCGTCGGCGACGCCGGGCGGGGGAGTGAAGTCGGGGTTGGGGAGCCGGGTGATGCCGCGCTCCTCGAGGAGCCGGTGGTAGCCGCCCTTGTCGGCCGGGACCGGGGTGACGTCACCCGCCCACGTCTCGAACAGCAGGGCGCCCTTCTCGCCGGCCACGAGCGGTCCGAACGCCGCACCCCGCTCCAAGACGATCAGCGTCCCTGGGGGGCAGTGGCGGTCGCCCACGGTGAGCTCCCCCTCGAGCACGAATACGAGGTTGTCGCTCGCGTGACCGTGGCGCTCGACGACCATCCCGGGGTCGTAGCGGCCCAGGACCACCATCCGGTCCGGGGTCCATTCGAGGAACTTCTCGTGCACCGACACCCGCCGGTCCCCGTGCTGCTGGGCGACGACCTCGGTCCAGGGCACGTCGTCGACGTGGACGAACGCCAGTCGCGGCTGCCCAGGTTCGTTGTCCACGGCGGCCAAGCTAGCATCGCTCGCGCCCGAAATAGAATGTGTTCTACCGGCCGGCGCGCGCCGGCGAGCGAGGAGTGCACGTGGCAGGTACCGAGCACCTGACGGTGGAGCGGGACGGCTCCACCGTGATCGTGACCATGAACCGGCCCGAGGCCAGGAACGCCTTCAGCCTGCCGATGCTGGTCGGCTTGGCCGACGCCTGGGCCGAGATCGACGGTGACGACGAGGTCCGCTGCGCCATCCTGACCGGCGCGGGCGGCACCTTCTGCGCCGGCGCCGACCTCAAGGCCATGGGTGGTTCCCAGGGCGACGCCTACCGCGACCGCATGGAAGCCGACCCCGATCTCCACTGGAAGGCGTTGCTGCGTCACTACCACGTCAAGAAGCCCCTCATCGCCGCCGTGGAGGGCTACGCGGTCGCCGGGGGAACCGAGATCCTCCAGGCCACTGACATACGGGTCGCCGCCGAGGGCGCGACCTTCGGGGTCTTCGAGGCCCGCCGGGGCCTGTTCCCGTTGGGAGGCTCCACGGTTCGCCTGCCTCGGCAGATCCCCTACACGGTGGCCATGGAGATACTGCTGACCGGTCGAGCGGTGAGCGCCCGGGAAGCACATCGCATCGGCCTCGTCGGCCGGGTCGTGCCCGACGGCCAGGCCCTCGCCGAGGCCAAGCGGATCGCCGCGCTCATCGGCGAGAACGGACCCCTGGCCGTCGAAGCGATCAAGCGCTCCGTGCGGGAGACCGAGGGGCTTCCCGAGGACGAGGCGCTCAAGATCGAGCTCGAGATCGGCTGGCAGGTGTTCGCCACCGAGGACGCCAAAGAAGGGCCGCGGGCCTTCGCCGAGAAGCGGCCGCCGGCCTTCCGTCGGCGCTGACGGCGGGCTCTAGCAGTTCAGGACGGCCTTTTTCAGGTGAGCTCCCGTGCAGCAGTACTTGGCGAGACTCGGTGAACCCTTCGAAGCCGTGTCAGCTTCCGGCAGCTGGATCTGCTGGGGTGAGAACAGGTTGAGGTCGAAGCTGAATCCTTCGACCTCGTCACCAGCCGCGAGCTGGGCGAACTTCGACGTCGCGACCTCGGGAAGCGGGATGCCGGCGACGCTCGTGTAGTCGCCGTCAGCGATCCACGCGGTCGCCTCGTCGTCGGTCATGCTCCCGAACGCCTGGGCAGCGGCTTGGATTGGGTCATCGGTGGCCATGGTTGCTCCACTCTGGTGGTGTCGTCTAGTTCCTGACGGTACCGTGCCGCTGCCGGTTACACCTGCCCCGGTTGCCAACGCGCCCGCTCACCAGCTAAACCGAAATGCGATCTGATACCGAGTCAGGACGACGAGAAGGGCACCTATGGCTGAGCCGGACGTCCTCGTAGCTCCCAACATCCTCGAGTATCCCTACACCCGCACCGTCGGACCGGTCCTCGGCCGCTTCATGACGGGCCTGCGCGAAGGCCGCATCGAGGGCGTGCGGGCCGAGGACGGGCGGGTGCTCGTGCCACCGGCCGAGTACGACCCCGTCACCAGCGAGGCCCTCGACGAGTTCGTGGAGGTGGGCCAGGCCGGAGTGGTGACGACCTGGGCGTGGGTCAACGAGCCCCGCGCCAACCAGCCGCTGGACCGGCCCTTCGCCTGGGCCCTCATCAGGCTGGACGGCGCCGACACGGCCCTGCTCCACGCCGTGGACGCTGGCGACGAGGCCCGGATGTCCACGGGCATGCGGGTCCGAGTCAAGTGGCGAGCCGAGCGCGCGGGCGAGATCCAGGACATCGCCTGCTTCGTGCCCGAGGAGGGACCATGAGCGGCGCGACGACTGACACCACCGACACGGCTGAGCCGGTCCGCAGCA
>DASXYV010000494.1:0-3995 GCA_036502305.1 Acidimicrobiales bacterium | reverse complement strand
GCCGTCGCTGGCGGTGCAGAACGGGACCAGCCCGGCGGCGACAGCGGCCGCCGACCCGCCGCTCGAGCCGCCGGGCGTCCGGTCGAGATCCCACGGGTTCGCCGTCGTCCCCCACGCCCTGGTGCTGGTGAAGCAGACAGTGCCGAACTCCGGCGTCGCCGTCTTGCCCACTGGCACGGCGCCCGCGGCGCGCAGCCGGCGAACATGGACCGAGTCCTCCGTGACCGGAGGCCTGCCCTTGAACAGCAGTGAGCCGTACGAGGTTGGCATGCCCGCGCAGTTCTCCAGATCCTTCACGCCGAAGGGCACTCCGGCGAGGGGACCGGGGTCCTCGCCCCGTGCCCGGCGGGCGTCGACGGCTTCCGCGGCCTCACGAGCAAGGTCCAGGTCGAGGTGGACGAAGGCGTTGAGCTTGTCGTCGGCGGCGCCGATGGCAGCGGCGTGCTGGTCGAGGACCTCGGTAGCCTTGCGCTCACCCGTACGGACCGACTCGGCCACGTTCACCACGGTCTCCATGGCGGCAAAGCTAGCGGCCGGCCCGGGAGGCCGGCCCGATGACACAGCCGAAGGTGCGACAGCGCCGAGGCCGGCCCGGGACATCGGCGTCGGCCGTATGGTGGCGAGATGGCGCCGCTGGTGGCCAGCTGTGTGTGGGACGTCACGCCGGAGCTGGTGATCGCCCTCGACGACCGCTTCGGCGAGTCGACCGACGCCTACGTGAACGGGTCGCAGGTCTGGCTGCGCGACGACGGTCCGCGCGGGGTGACCCTGGAGTGGCGCCTGCACCCCGTCGCTGGCTACCAGCGCCCGCCAGGCGTCGACACCTACTCGGTCTTCCCGACCGTGGCCCTGGCACTGGCCACTGGCGCGCAGCCACCGGCTCCGCCCGAGTCGCTGTGGGATGGGCTGGAAGCGTTCGCCGCCTACGGCGGCGAGCTGGAGCCCGCACCGCTCGGCAAGGCTGCCGCCGAATCCCTCGGGATCACACCCCGTGCGGTCGGCCTCGTCGACCACGGCGCCATCGGCGACGCGTGGGAGCGGAGCCGAGGTCAGGTGTCTGTCGTGACCCTGCTGCTCGAGCAGCTGGAGGCCAGGTAGGTCCCGTCATTCAGCGCCGCGCCAGGTGGGCTGGCGGGGCTGATCGAACAGCACCTCGACGGGCTCGCCCCGTATGGCGGCGAACACGTGCTTCGACCAGTGCTCGGCTCCGGCTAGGGGCTGGGGCAGGCGCTCCTCGGAGAACCACCCCACGTCGGCGCACTCGAGGGGATGGGGCCGGAGCTCGCCTCCGAGGACCCGGCAGTGGAAGATCAGCGAGTACAGCGGCACGCGGGTGAAGCCCTGCCGCAGCCCGTCGAGCACGGCGATGAGGCGCAAGGGCTCGACCTCCATTCCTGTCTCCTCGAGCACCTCCTTGACCACCACCTCCGACGCCGAGTACCCGACGTCCGCCCAGCCGGTCGGATAGAGCCAGACCCCCGAGTCGGCCCGCTTCACCAGCAGCAGCTCACCCTCGTCGTTGCCGACCACGGCGCCAACGGCGACCTTTGGAGTCACGTAACCGGCGACGCCCTCGCCCACCACGTCGAGCCACTCCTGCACCACGCTCGCAGCGTCGGCCTCTGCGCTAGCGGCGACGCGGATGTCGGCCGCCACCTTCAGCACCTCCTCGAAGCGCTCCCGCTCATAGAGGTTCTCGGTGAAGCCGAGCCCGGTCCGGGCGATGGCCGAGAGGCTCTCGCTCCAACGGATCAGATCGCGGGATGACACCCGGTCGGCCACCCCCACGAAGCTAGTACCGGGCCGATCAGGGACCGCCCCCGTGGCGGCGCCGGTGGGCCATGGCCTTGGCCGCGCCCCAGGCCAGCCCGAACTCGACGAGGTCAGGGTCGACATCGGCCAGGGACGCCGGCGCCAGGTCGTAGTCGTCTTCCGGGAAGCTGGACTCGGCGAACGAGTCCCGCCGCACCGGCGGTATCCCGGCCGCGCGCAGCACCTCGGTCGGGTACCGCACCGCCTGGCGCAGCAGGCTGAGCGGCGTTGTCGCCTGGGCGTCGATGTCGGTCTCGAGGAGGGCCCTGAGGGAGGAGGCGACCTCGGTCTGGGCTCGCCGCCCGGCGCCCGCCGCCGCCGACATCACCTCCTCGTCGGTCGCGCCCTTGTAGTCGAGCAGTCGCCGCTCGACGCCGCGCTCGACCCAACCCGGCACGGCGGCCTCGATGCCGTCGAACAGGGCCTGGGCGTGCTCCTCCATGGGCTCATGTTGCATGCTGGCCCGGTGCGGCCCAAGCCGGTCATCCCGGGCCCTGGTCAGGAGTCCGTGTGGGACTATCCCCGACCCCCTCGGTTGGAGCGCACACCGAGCCGCGTCGTGGTGGCGCTGGGCGGGACGACCATCGCCGAGACGGAGCGAGCCTGGCGGGTGCTCGAGACCAGCCACCCGTCGGGCTACTACGTGCCTCTCGAGGACGTGCGGCCAGGGAGCCTCGATCCCAGCACCACGACGACGCTGTGCGAGTGGAAAGGTGTGGCGCGCTACTTCGACGTCGTCGCCGGGCGAGTGCGGCGCACCGACGCCGCCTGGGCCTACCCCGAGCCGATGCCGGGGTTCGAGCCGCTCGCCGACCTCGTCTCGTTCTACCCCCGGCTCATGGACGGCTGCTGGGTGGACGGCGAGCCGGTCAGACCTCAGGAGGGCCCCTTCTACGGCGGCTGGATCACGGCCAGCGTGGTCGGCCCGTTCAAGGGAGAGCCCGGATCGATGCGCTGGTGAGGATCAGGGCCCTCTCGGTCTTCGAGGGCGTCGTGTACCACTGCCACGCCGTCGAGGTCGCCAACCCGTGCCGGCCCACGCTCGAGGTCGACGCCGTCACCCGTCCCGGCGATCTCGACGTCGGCCCGCTCCTCGTCACCTGGGCCGAGTATGTCCGCATGGTCGGCGCCGACACGGCCCGTCGCTGTGCCCCTCGGCTCCGCAGCCAGGGTCGCGTGGTCGAGCACCTCGGGGTGACCCACCTCGCCTTCCCCACCTGGACGGTGTGCGAGAGCTGAGGGCCGCCTCCCGGGCGGGCCTGACCTCATGGGCCCGCCTCCCGGGCGGGCCTCACCTCATGGGCCCGCCTCCCGGGCGGGCCTCAACGCTCGGGGGCCGCCTCCCGGGCGGGAATCAGCTCTCGACCACGTCGCCCAGCAGATCGACCTGCACGCCCTCCTCGCGCAACCAGGCGATGGCGCGATCGATCGCCGCGGGCTCGCCGCGCAGCTCGCAGACGATCCAGCCGACGTCGCCCTCGACGCTGGCGCGGCGGATGTTGGGGACCACGTCGCGCTCGCGTGCCAGTCGGGCGACGATCGGCTGGGTGATGAGGTGCTCGGGAAACGTGAGCTTGATCTTGGTGCCGATCACCGGTGCTCACGCCCGAGGGCACCGGCGGCCAGGGAGGCCGCCTCGAGGGAGCGGTTGAGATTGCCGGAGCGGAAGCCCTCGAGATCGAGCGTCACGTACGCGTACCCGGCCTCGCGGACGGCGGCCACGATCGCCTCCCGGCACTCGACCGCCCGGGGCAGCTCGTCGCCGTCGAGCTCGATGCGGGCGAGATCTCCGTAGTGGCGGACGCGGAGCTGACCAAAGCCGAGGCGCCGGAGGGCCGACTCGGCCCCAGCAACCGAGTCGAGGACGCCGAGGGTCACGGGCGTGCCGTACGGGACCCTCGACGCCAGGCAGGCCGCCGCCGGCTTGTCCCAGGTGCGCAGGCCGAGGAGCTTGGACGCGGCGCGCACGTTCGCCTTGGTGAACCCGGCCTCGACAAGGGGGAACACGGCCCCGCCCTCGTGGGCCGCCTGCTGTCCGGGCCGATGGTCGCCCAGGTCGTCGAGGTTGACCCCGAGCGCGACGACGGCGCCCTCCGCGGCGGCGATCGGGCCCAGGACCGCCATGAGCTCGGCCTTGCAGTGGTAACAGCGGGTGCCGTCGTTGGCCGAGTAGTCCGGGTTCG
>DASXYV010000493.1:0-2256 GCA_036502305.1 Acidimicrobiales bacterium | reverse complement strand
CGGGCTACGTGTTCCGCCCTTGACCGTGCCGCTCAGGCGGGTTTGCCAGCGGCGCGAGCCAGCCCGGCCAGGGCGTCGAGGTACGGCGCCCGGGCGATCCCCTCTTCCGTTACGATCGCCGTGACCAGGTGGGCCGGTGTGACATCGAAGGCGGGGTTCTCCACGGCGACCTCGGCCGGGGCGAGGCGCATCCCCGCCAGCTCCGCGACCTCGCCCCTGTCTCGCTGCTCGACGGGGATGGCCGAGCCATCGGGACAGGACAGATCGATCGTCGAGATCGGCGCGGCGACGTAGAACGGCAACCCGTGGTGGGCGGCGAGCACGGCCAGCGAGTAGGTGCCGACCTTGTTGGCCACGTCACCGTTGGCCGCGACGCGGTCGGCGCCGACGACGACGCAGTCGACCCGATCGGCCGCCATCAACGATCCCGCCGCCGAGTCGGCCACCAGGGTGGCGGGCACACCAAGGCGTCCGAGCTCCCATGCGGTGAGGCGGCTGCCCTGGAGCATCGGTCGGGTCTCGTCGACCCAGACCCGCGGGGCGCGGCCGCTCTCGTGGGCGGCCCGGACGATCCCGAGGGCGGTGCCGTACCCGGCACAGGCGAGTGAGCCGGCATTGCAATGGGTGAGCACGCGGGCGCGGTCCGGCAGCAGCGGAGCACCCAGGGAGGCAAGGGCGCGGTTGCGCACCACGTCCTCGGCGGCGACCCGTCGGGCCTCGGAGAGCGCATCGTCGGCTGCCAGGGCCCGCCTCGTCCCCCACGCGAGGTTGGCGGCGGTGGGACGGGTGGCGACGATCCGCTGAGCCGCCGGCTCGAGCGGCTCGCCCCTGGCCTGGGCGAGCGCAACGCCCATCGCACCGGCGACCCCCAGGGCTGGCGCACCGCGGACGACCATGGTCGTGATGGCGTCACACAGCTCGTCGACCGTGCGAGCGTCGACGTAGGCGAGCTCGCCCGGAAGCCGCCGCTGGTCGATCATCCGGACAGCGCCATCCCGCCACTCGATGGTGGGTGGGATCGGGTCCGCATTGGCCTCACCCATGGCCTCACCGTACCGACAGAGCCCCCCGGGAGGCGGGGTGGGTGAATCGGTCCGGAGTGCTCGCTTCCCGTCACCCCTAGCATGCCGAGGCATGGCGTCAGCCCTGTTCTCGCATGACGGTGACGCGTTTCTCCCGACTGCTCTCGCCCGCAGTCCGTGGTCGGCGGAGACGCTGCACGGTGGGTCGGTGGCCGCCCTGCTCGCCCGCGCTGTCGAGGCGTGCTCCCCGAGCGGCGACGCACAGGTCACACGCCTGACGGTGGAGCTGATGCGGCCGGTCCCGGTGACCCCCCTGCGGGTCCGGGCCGAGGTGGTGCGGCCCGGTCGGAAGGTCCAGCTCGTCGAGGCGTCGCTGTGGAGCGGAGAGGCCAACCTTGCCCAGGCCCGGGCGCTGTTCCTGCGGACCACCGACGCGCCCGCGCCCGAGGGGGCGGCCGCCATTGGCCCGGTCGTGCCGGGGCCCGAGCGGGGGCGAGAGACGCCGTTTCCGCGGGGCGACTACGAGGCCCTGCACAACGCCGGGACCGAGATCCGCTTCGTCAAGGGCGAATTCGCCGAGCCGGGCCCGGCGACGGTGTGGATCCGACTACGCCAGCCCGTCGTGCTGGGCGAGCAGCCGTCGGCGCTCCAGCGGGTGGCGGCGGCAGCCGACTTCGGCAACGGGGTGAGCGCGGTGCTCGACTTCACGCGTTGGGTCTTCATCAATCCCGACCTGACCATCTACCTGAACCGCCATCCCGTCGGGGAGTGGGTCTGCCTGGATGCGCGTACGGACGTGGAGGGACACGGCGTGGGCATGGCTCACAGCCGTCTCCACGACGAGCTGGGCCCGATCGGCCGCTCGGCCCAGTCCCTGCTGCTCGAGCCGCTGTGACCGTTTTGTACGAAGCGATCGTGGGTCGGCCTGCGGGGCCGGTCCCTGCCAGTCTCGGCGCCGGCCGGTACAGTACACTGCCCTGACACAGAATCAGGTCTCCCGGGGGGGCGGCACGGACAGCGCGGCGGACGCAACACCGCGTAGACAGCATCGCATCACAGCAGGGAGAGTGACGTGAGACTCAAGAGGTGGCTCGGGCTGCCGGTGGTCGTCACCGCCGTAGCCCTGGTGGGGGCAGCCTGTGGCGGCGGCAGCTCGAGCAGCTCGTCCACCACGACGACCAGCAGCGGACCGACGACCAGCGGACCCAGCGGGGGCACCGCTTCGGATGTCGGG
>DASXYV010000492.1:0-5972 GCA_036502305.1 Acidimicrobiales bacterium | reverse complement strand
GTCGGCTTGCGGAAGTGGTAGATCTTCACGCACCGGTCGAAGTACATGACCTGCTCGTGGCGGCGTTTTCCTTCGGGCGTCTCCCGCATCCGCACCCACTCGTCGGGCTCGCTCTGGCCGACGAGCGCCTTGAGGTCGTGGCCGGAGGAGAAGTGGCGGCCCGCGCCGGCGAGGATCACGACGCGCACGGCGTCGTCGACGTCGGCGGCGTCGAAGGCGGCGTCCAGGTCGTCGATGAGCGCCGTGTCCTGGGCGTTGGCTACCTCGGGCCGGTTCATGGTGATCGTCGCCACCGGTCCGTCGACCTCGTAGAGGACCGTCGCCAGGTCCATGTCCTACCTCCTTCTCACCGGTCTGCTCCTCAGGCCACCGGCTCCCTCGGCAGGCCGAGGACGCGCTCGGCGATGATGTTGCGCTGGATCTCGTTGGTGCCGGCGAAGATCGATGCCGCGTGGTAGTAGAGCCACGAGCGCTGCCAGCTTCCGTCTCCCGGGTTGTCCCGGGCACCCCGGCCCAGTGACGAGGCCGGCCCGAGGACGGCCATGGCCAGGTCGTGCAGGCGCTGGCTCATCTCGCTCCAGTACAGCTTGAGGAGGCTGCCCTCGGGCCCCGGGTCGAGTCCCTTCTCCAACCGCGACAGCGTGCGCCAGTTATGGAGCTGGAACAGGCGCAGCTCGACGAACGCCTGCGCCAGCCGGGGTCGTATCCGCGGGTCGTCGTACGCCCCCGACTCCGCGGCCAGGCGAAGCAGCTCCGCGAGCAGCTGGGTGTGGATCACGAGCTGGCGGGGGCTGGTCCCGCGCTCGTGGGACAAGGTGGAGCTCGCCACCTGCCAACCCCGGTTCTCCTCGCCGATGAGCTGGGCCTGGGGGACGAAGACGTCGTTCAGGTAGACCTGGTTGAACTCGGCCTCCCCGGTCAGCTGCACGAGGGGTGTCACCTCCACCCCCGGCGCCCGCATGTCGACCACCAGATAGGAGATGCCCCGGTGCTTGGGTGCTGCCGGATCGGTACGAGCCAAGCACACGCCCCAGTCGGCGAACTGAGCGTAGGAGGTCCACACCTTCTCGCCCGTCAGCCTCCAGCCGCCCTCGGCGCGCTCGGCGCGGGTCGACAGCGACGCCAGGTCGCTGCCCGCCCCTGGCTCACTGAAGAGCTGGCACCACAGCTCCTCGGCCGTGAGGATGCGGGCCAGCCAGCGTCGCCGTTGTTCGGGGGTGCCGTGGGCGAGCAGGGTGGGCCCAACCAGGTTGATGCCGATGCGGCCGACGAGCTCGGGCGCTCGGGCCCGCGCCAGCTCCTCCTGCACGATGTAGTGCTCGGCCGGCCCCGTTCCCCGCCCGCCGAACTCCGGCGGCCAGGAGACGCCGATCCACCGGCCCGCGGCGAGGCTGGCCTGCCAGCGCCGCAAGAACGCCACCTCCTCGGCCAGGTCCTCGAAGCGGGGCGGCAGGCCGGTGCCGTACTCCCAGGGGAGGTGGCCGTGCAGCCACTGCCGCAGCTCGGCGCGGAACTCCTTCTCGGAAGGGGTAGGGGACAGGTCCACTGAGGGCCGATGGTAGGCGAGCGCGCCGGCCGTCACGTTGACGGCCCGGTCCGTGACCCTCGACACTCTGGCCATGGACTTCGAGCTGTCGGAGGATCAGCTCGCGCTGCGGGAGGCGGCTCGGGGGCTGCTTGACGACCTGTCGTCGCCGCTTCGGGTCAGATCGGTGGTCGACAGGGGCGGTGGGTTCGACGACGGTCTGTGGAAGGCGATGGCCGACCAGGGCTGGATGGGCGTCGAGGTGCCCGAGGAGCAGGGGGGCCTCGGGCTGGGACCCGTCGAGGCCGCCGTCCTCCTGGAGGAGGTCGGCAGGCACGTGTCGCCGGCTCCCTTCCTTTCGAGCCTGCTCGCCGTCGGCGCCCTGGCGCGGGCCGCCGCCTCGGGCGTCGACTGGGCCGAGCCCTGGGTGGAGGCACTGGTGAGCGGCGAGGCGATCGGCGCTGTCGTCTGGGAGCCGCTCGCCCCCGTGCTTTTCGCACCCTCGGCGGACGTGATCGTGGCCTGCGTGAAGGAGGACGACGGCGTTCCTGCCCTCGTCGGTGCCGCGGTTCCCGCCGACCGCCGCCCGGGTCGCCAGCCGGCCATGGACCTGACGAGGGAGCTGGGTTGGGTGGAGCTGGAGGGCTTGCCAGTGGTCCGGCTCGGGGGACCCGATGCCGAGGAGACGATGGTGGACCGCGGGGCCGCCGCCCACGGCGCCGAGATGCTGGGGGGTGCGGGTCGGGCCCTGGAGCTGGCCGTCGAACACGCCAAGGACCGTGTCCAGTTCGGCCGACCCATCGGCAGCTTCCAGGCGGTCAAGCATCGCTGCGCCGACATGCTGGTCGACGTCGAGGGCATGCGCTCCAGCGTCTACCACGCGGCGTGGTGCATCTCCGCCGCTGACCCAGACGCCGCGGTCGCCGCCTCGGCGGCCAAGGTCTGGTGCTCCGACGCCGGGCCCAGGGTGATGGCGTCCTGCCTCCAAGTGCATGGCGGCATCGGCTTCACATGGGAGCACGACCTGCACCTCTTCCTGAAGCGCGCCCAGCTCGACCAGGTCAGCTTCGGCGACGCCGCCTTCCATCGCGAGCGGCTCGCCCGGTTGCTCCGATCGCGGGTCGAGTCCGGCGGGAGCGTCGTCTAGGGGCGCTGGGTCGGGCGCGACCCGATTGTCGTTTGCGCTCTGAGGGTAAGCACCGGGAATCGGGTTGTTGTGGGAGTGGCCTGGGGAGTGCGATCGCCGGTGAGCGCCGTGGTCAGGGTGGTGGTGCTGGTGGTAATGGTGGGCCTGTTGGCCGGGTTCTCGTTGCCCGGCGTCCTCACCGAGTGGAGGTTGGGTCGCCGCCTGCCCGCCGGCGAGACCCCCGACCGCCAGGCCCACGGCGGCAGCGCAGGCAGCCGCAGGCGCCTCGGCCGCGCCCACCGGGCCCCCGACACGCGTGGGGCCGAGGAGACGGGTAAGCGGGCCGAGCCGCAGGGCGACTTCGACACGCTGTTCTCATGCGAGGAGCGCCGGGAGCTCGAGGCCGCCTTCGCCGACGCCCACAGCCAGGAGCTCGAGCAGCTGCGAGCGCGCGCCTCGGAGGCGGCGGCGAGGCTGCGGAGCTCGGCCGTGCCCGTCCACGAGGTTTGCTCGACCGGCGCCGGGCACCGGGCCGAGACGCTGCGGGTGCGGTTCGCCGACGGGACCACGGTCGTCCTGTGCTGCCGCGGCTCTTCGGGGTCGTACTGGGTCCAGGCCCTGCGACGCCAGATCCTGTTGGGGAGCGTCGTGCTTGACCGGATGAGCTTCGGCCTGGCCGGCCCCGTGGTCGTGTTCGGTACGCCCGCCGGAGAGGTGTTCGTGATGGCCGACCTGGTGACGATCGGGTCGTAACCGGACACGCCGACGCAAAGGGCCTGGTTTCACCGCGGCCTGCTTCCGGTCCGGGACCAATTTGCCCCTGAAAACACCAACGGCGCCCCAAAGGGCGCCGTTGATGGAGCGGACCAGGCGGCGGATCCTGGCGCTCTACGGAACCAGCTTGGCGGGCACTGGTTCCCGGCCAGGTGGACTACCCAAGGCGGTGAGCGCTCAAACAGCGAGTCGGAAATGATCGCGGAACGACCGCGACAACGGCTGCGGCCCCTCGCCCTCCGACCCCTCGTCGCCCTGCGTGGCCGACGCCCCGCCGGACCGGCTCCCCAGTACCCGCGACGCCACCCACGGCACGACGATGGACGCCCCCGTGGCCGCCGATGCCGAGCCGACAGCGGTGGCCCAGCCGACGGGCCCGAGGGGCGTGCACCCGAAGAAGCGGCTGATCGGCGGGACCTGGATGATCGGTACCAGGAGCCCGGCCGACGCCAGGGCCGAGGCGATGACCGCCGGGCTGCGCCTGCCGGCCACGATCGTCTGGCCCATCTGGGTGCCGACGACCGCGACCAGGCCGACGGTCCGGGCCCTGGTCGGGCGGCCGGTGACGCTCGCCACCAGCCAGGCGGCGGTGGCCCCGCCCGCCGTCGTGGCTGCCCGCAGGGCGATCTGGCGTGCCAGGGCCGCGCCGAGGGACGCCTCTGGTCCCTCGTGCAGGAGCGTCTCGGGCGAGGTCGTGGCCGGCGGCTGGAGGGCGATGGCCATGGCCGGCACCATGTCGGTGAGCAGGTTGACGAGCAGCAGCTGGCGGGCGTTGAGCGGTGACCGCCCGGCGATGGCTGTCCCGGCCAGGGTGAAGGCCACCTCGCCGAGGTTCCCGCCGACCAGGATCGCCAGGGCGTCCCGCACCCTGGCCCACATGGCTCGTCCCTCCACGATGGCGTCGATGATCGTCTCGATGCGGTCGTCGGTCACGACCAGGTCGGCCGCGGCCCGGGCGGCAGGCGTGCCCCGCCGGCCCAGGGCGACCCCTGCGTTGGCGAGCCGGATGGCCGGGGCGTCGTTGGCACCGTCGCCGGTCATCGCCACCACACGCCCGACCCGCTGGAAGGCCTCGACGATGCGGACCTTGTCGGCCGGTGTCACGCGGGCGAACACCGTCACGTCGGTGATGGCCCCGTCCAGGTCGGCCTCCCCCAGCCGTTCGAGGTCGGGCCCGGTGAGGACGCGTCCGCCGTTGAGGATGCCGAGCTCGGAAGCGATGGCTTCGGCGGTGCTCGGATGGTCGCCGGTGATCATGGCCACATCGACACCGGCGCGGCGGAGGGTGCGGACGGCGGCGGCGGCGGTCGAGCGCACGAGGTCCGCCAGGGCGACGAAGCCGAGCACCTCGAGGTCGCGCAGTTGGTCCTCCTCGAGCTCGTCGGCACCGGTCCAGCGTCGCTCCCCGACGGCGAGCACCCGCAGGCCCTGCTGCGCCAGCCGCTCGACCTCGGCATCGAGCCGCCGCCGAGTGCGCCGGTCGAGCGGCCGGCCGGCGCCATCCGGGCCTCTGTACGCGCTGCACCGCGCCAGCACCGCCTCGGGCGCGCCCTTGATGGCGACCCAGGACTCGTCCCGGCCTCGACCGAGGACGGCGTGGAAGCCCCGACCCGGCTCGAAGGCCTGCTCATCCTGCGGTTCCCACCCGCCCAGGCCATCGCCGGCGGTGACGCCGACCGCGGCGGCACCCTTGACGACGGCCTGATCGGTGGCATGGGTGAGCACTTCGCCGTCTCCGGACGGCGGGCTGGCGCGCAGCGCGGCCGCCAGCACCGCCCGCTGGCCGGAACCGAGGGCGTCCATGGCCTCGTCGACGAAGCCGTCGGAGACTCGCTGCAAGCCGATTCGGCCCTCGGTCAGGGTGCCGGTCTTGTCGAAGCAGAGCAGGTCGACGCGCCCCAGCGCCTCGATGGTGCGCGGGTTGCGAACGAGGGCCTCGTGCTGGGAGAGGCGATGGGCGGCCGACTGCTGAGCCACCGTCGCGAGCAGCGGCAGCCCCTCGGGAACGGCCGCCACCATGAGGCTCACTCCCGACCCGACCGACTCGCGAAGGGGGCGGCGTCGGAGGTAGCCCATGATCCCCACCGCGGCGCCGCTGAGGAGCGTGACGGGCACGGTGGCCGTGGTCAGCGTGTGGAGGCGGGCCTCGACGCCGCTCGGCGGAGGATCGCCGACGCCAGCCACGCTGCGGCCCGCCTCGGTCGCTGTCCCGGTGGCCACGACGACCGCGAGGGCGCCGCCGGCGACGACAGTGGTGCCGGCGTAGAGCATGGAGCTGCGCTCGCCCACGGCTGCGCCGGAAACGGGCTCCGGGTCCTTGGCCACCGGCAGCGACTCGCCGGTGAGGCTGGACTCGTCGACCTCACACCACGCCGCCTCGAGCAGCCGGCTGTCGGCCGGGACCACCTCGCCCTCGGCGACCCGCACCACATCGCCGACGACGAGCAGGTCCACCGGGATCTCGACGAAATCTCCCCCTCGGCCCACCGTCGCCTTCACCGCCGTCGCCCGGGTGAGCTTCTCGAGAGAGTGCTCGGTCCGGAGCCG
>DASXYV010000491.1:0-5611 GCA_036502305.1 Acidimicrobiales bacterium | reverse complement strand
GGTCGAAGATGGTCCCGTTGGGAGGACGCGGATCGGTCACCGACGGGAAGGGGTCGCCGACCATCCCCAGTGATGTGCCAGCGAGGAGGTAGCGGCGGTTGGGGTACGTCTGGCACAGCGTGGAGCAGAAGTACCGGTCGCAGAGCGGGAACGTGCTCGCCAGCCCGTAGTAGAAGGGCAGGTCCGCGCCGGTCCAATAGGCCATCGCCTGGTTGCTGGAGGCCCGCACGAATCCGTCATTGCGCCCACCGTCGAGCGAGATGTGGCTGGCGTCCCAGCTCTGGCTCACCCCTCCCTGGTCCTGGCACGTCGTAGCGGAGTGGTAGGCGCGCACCGGCCGGCCCTGCTTGTCGGGGCACGTGGCCGTGGGCTGGCCGTCGGCCCCGAGCCGGAAGCCGTCGCCCCTCGCGCGCTCGCCCGGCCCTCGGCCCAGCATCCCGAGGTAGCAGTCGTAGGAGTGGTTCTCCATCATGAGCACGACGATGTGCTCGATCTCGGGGAGCGTGTCGGTTCCGGGCGGCAGCGACGGATAGGGCAGCGAGCCCGGACGGCGCAGCGACTCTCCCCAGGCTGGGCCCGCGGTTCGCCCGAGCACCGAGCCGGCGAGGGCGAGGCCCGTGCCGGCCGCCATGCTCCGGAGCAGGGCCCGACGGGACAGCTGATCGTCCACAGGGCGAGGTTCGCCCTCGGGCCCCCCCGTCCTGCCCGGCGTCCGAGAGTTCACCCGCTGTTGGCCGCCGGGCTGGGGGCCACCGGGGCTCGGCACCGCCGAGGCTTCGACCGCCGGGCCGAGGTCCCCGCTCGCCTACGATCGTGGCTGTTCTTCTCGGGCCGGCCTGTCGGGCCGACCCGAGCCAAGCGGACCACGGGGACTCATGAGCGACCGCCTGTACTTTCGTCAGCTTCTTGCTGGTCGAGATTTCGCCCGCACCGACTTCGTCGCCCGACAGATGGTGAACTTCGTCTACCTGATCGGCGACCGGGAGACCGGAGACGCCGTCGTCGTCGATCCCGCCTATGGCGTGGGTGACCTGGTCGACCTGGTCGCCGCCGACGACATGCGCCTGACGGGCGTGCTGGTGACCCACTGGCATCCCGACCACGTGGGGGGCGACCTCATGGGGCACGGCATCGAGGGCCTGCGCGAGCTGCTGGAGCACAAGGAGGTCCCGGTGCACGTGCAGGCCGACGAGGCGCCCTGGGTGACGCGGGCCACGGGCGTTGCCGACCTCCTTGCCCACCACCAGAGCGGCGACGTGGTCGACGTCGGCGACCTGGGCGTGACGCTCCTCCACACGCCTGGCCACACCCCCGGCAGCCAGTGCTTCATGGTCGAGAACCGGCTGGTCGCGGGGGACACCCTCTTCCTCGAGGGCTGTGGCCGCACGGACCTGCCCGGCGGCGACCCGGAGGCGATGTACGACAGCCTCACCCGCCGTCTGGCCAGGGTTCCCGACGACACGATCCTCTTCCCTGGCCACCTCTACTCGGCCGACCCCTCCGCCACCATGGGCGACACCCGCCGCCTCAACTACGTGTTCCGCCCGGAGACGCCCGAGCAGTGGCTGATGATGTTCGGGCAGTGACCCGGCCAGCTGGGCCCAGCCGGACAGGGGGCAGGCGCTGGGCTCGCGGCCGACGGGAATTCCGAGGGGGGTCGTCGCCTTCTGGGCGGTACTGTGCAGGCATGGCCGACAAGGCGACCTTCGCCGACCAGGCAATGGAGTTCATGCCTGCCCTGTACACGGCCGCTCTGCGTATGACCCGCAATCCCGCTGAGGCCGAGGACCTGGTCCAGGAGACCTACCTGAAGGCCTACCGGGCATTTGGGAGCTTCGAGCAGGGCACCAACCTCAAGGCCTGGCTCTACAAGATCCTCACCAACACGTTCATCAATGCCTATCGGTCTCGGCGCAGGCGGCCCGAGCAGACCGAGATCGAGGATGTCGAAGACCTCTACCTGTACCGGCGGCTGGGGGGTCTCGAGGCGGCCACGGCGGGGCGGAGCGCCGAGGAGGAGGTCCTGGACCACTTCACCGACACCGACGTCAAGGAGGCGCTGGAGTCGCTGCCCGAGAGCTTCCGGATGACCGTTCTCCTCGCTGACGTCGAGGGATTCTCGTACCGGGAGATCGCCGACATCATGGATATCCCCATCGGTACGGTCATGAGTCGGCTCCACCGCGGAAGAAGGGCGCTCCAGAAGGCGTTGTTGGAGTTTGGTATGGAACGCGGCCTCGTAGGCGATCGAGACTGATGACGAGTAGGGAGCGATTCGTGGGAGTGGGTGATGGGCCAACCAGACCACGATGAGTGCCTGGAGGCGGTACACCGCCTCTACCACTTTCTCGATGGCGAGCTGACCAGCGAGAAGCGATTGGAGATATCGCGGCACCTGGACAGCTGCCATCCCTGCCTCGAAGCCTTCGACTTCGAAGCGGATCTGCGCCACATGCTCGCCGCCAAGTGCCGTGACCACGTCCCCGAGAGCCTTCGGGACCGGGTGGCTTGGGCGCTGCGCCACGAGCGGGAGGTCGACCAGCACCGCTAGGGCGGGCGAGGAATACCGCCGCTCGGCTGGTCGTTGACACCGAACGTGGCAGAGCGTGTGGTGCGAGGGACGTCGTTGTCGGGAAGCGATCGGCCGTCCCGCTCCTTCGGTGCCGGAAGGGTGTGCCGGGAGCTGGGCTGCACTACCAAGCTGTCGATCTACAACAACGGCAAGTTCTGCTATCAGCACGAGCCGATGGCCGTGCCCCGGACCCGGGGCAAGAAGATCGCCTGATCGGCTCGTTGGCCGAGCAGTCTCGTCACCCCCAAGCGGTCGACTGCCGGCGCCGCCCCACGGATCGATCGCGCACCGCAACGGAGATGATGCCAGGTTGAGGCCGGTGCGGGTGCATGATGGCGTGATCCCCAATCGCGCCTGGAGATGCCGTGACTGAAGCCGTGTCCTGGGATCTGGCCGAGCGGGTGGCCGTTCGGGTCGCCGGCCGAGAGCCGTTCGCCGAGTCCTACCTCTACTCGTCGCTCCAGCCGGACTTCGAGGAGCTGACGGTCGAGGCCGAGGAGCTGGTCGCCCGGGCGACCGGGCTGCGGTCGCTGGCGGGCCCGGCTCGAGCTCGGGTGACCGACCGCCCGGGATGGGTCCGGGCCAACGTGGCCTCCTTCCAGCGGCTGCTCCGACCCGTCACCGAGCGGCTCGGGCCCCGGCTGCTGGCCAGCCCGATCGCCCCGGTGAGCAGGGCTGCCGCCGGCGTGCAGGTGGGCACCGTGCTCGGGTGGATGTCCACGCGGGTGCTCGGCCAGTACGACCTGCTCCTGGCCGAGGACGAGCGCATCGAGGAGCAGGACATCGTCTACTACGTCGGGCCCAACGTGCTCAGCCTGGAGAAGCGGTTCTCGTTCCCGCCCCGCCAGTTCCGCCTGTGGCTCGCCCTGCACGAGGTGACCCATCGGGCCCAGTTCACCGGCATCCCCTGGATGCGGGCCCACTTCCTCTCCCTCGTGGACCAGACCCTCGGCGCCATGGATCCCGACCCCCGCCGGTTCCTCGAGGGTCTGAGGAGGGCGGCGGACCAGGTGCGGATGGGACGCAATCCGCTGTCGGACGGCGGACTGCTGGGTCTGGTCATGGGGACCGAGCAGCACGCCGTGCTGGGCAAGGTCCAGGGCCTGATGAGCCTGCTCGAGGGCCACGGGGACGTGACCATGGACCGGGCCGGCGCGGCTCGGATCCCGAGCGCCGAGCGGTTCAGCCGGGTGCTGCGGGACCGCCGCCGTCAGGTGCGGGGACCGGCTCGGTTGGTCCAGCAGCTGATCGGTCTCGAGGCCAAGATGCGCCAGTACGAGGATGGTGAGCGGTTCGTGGCCGCGGTCGAGGCGGCGGGCGGGCCCGAGCTCCTCGGCCTGGCGTGGAGGGGGCCGGACGCGCTCCCCACACTGGACGAGATCCGCGACCCACCGATCTGGATGCGCCGCGTCAGGCCGGGGTGAGCCCGATCCTGGCCGACCTCCTGAGCCGTTGCGCCTTTCCGCCGCCGGGGTCGGCGCTCAGCTGCGCGGTCTCGGGCGGAGCGGACTCCCTGGCGTTGCTGGCCCTGGCCACCGAGGGCGGGTGTGCGGTCACGGCTGTCCATGTCGACCACGGTCTGCGTGCCGGGTCGGCCGGCGAGGCCGCCGTGGTCGAGGCCGCCGCCCGACGGTTCGGGGCGAGGTTCCGGGCCGAGCAGCTCGCGCTCAGTCCTGGGCCCAACCTCGAGGCCCGGGCCCGGGCGGCGCGTCTCGCCGTCCTGCCCGCCGATGTGGCGACCGGGCACACGGCCGATGACCAGGCCGAGACGATGGTCCTGAACCTGCTGCGGGGCGCCGCCGCCGGTGGACTCGGCGGTATGCGCGTCGGGCGCCGACACCCGATTCTCGCCCTGCGCCGGGCCGAGACCGTGGCCGTGTGCCGGCACCTCGGCCTGACGCCGGTGCTGGACCCGTCGAACGACGACCCCGCCCATCGCCGCAACCGTGTCCGCCACGAGGTGATGCTCCTCCTGGACGAGGTCGCGCAGCGCGACGTCGTGCCCGTGCTCACCCGCCAGGCCGCGCTCCTGGCCGACGAGGCCGACTACCTCGACTCGCTTGCCGCCGGCATCGACGCCACCGACGCGCGGGCTTTGGCTCGTGCCCCCGTGGCGCTCGCCCGCCGGGCCGTGCGCACCTGGCTCCGGGGCGACGGTCCCTATGCACCCACGGCCGACGCCGTTGAACGCGTCCTCGACGTCGCCCGCGGCGGCGGTCGAGCGTGCGAGGTGGGTGCCGGCCTGAGAGTCCGCCGCTCCCGATGGCGGCTCGCGCTGGAAGGCGCGCCCCACGACGCCACGGTTCCCGTCGCCGATGCACCTTGACCACCTCACCGCTAGGGTCGAGCAGGTGAACGGCCCGGACACCGACGGCCGCCTTCCTGCCAGCCTCCAGGACGAAGCCAACCTGGGACGGGTGGTGGTGGCCGAGGACGCGCTGACGGCACGAGTGGAGGAGCTCGGCCGCCAGATCACCCTCGACTACGCCGATCGTCCTCCGCTGCTCGTGGGTGTCCTGAAAGGTGCCTTCGTGTTCATGAGCGACCTGGCCCGGGCGATCCGGTTGCCGGTCGAGTTCGACTTCATGGCGGTGGCGTCGTACGGAAGCGCGACCAAGACGAGCGGCGTCGTCCGGATCGTCAAGGATCTCGACCTCGATCTCTCCGGCCGGCACGTCCTCGTGGTGGAGGACATCGTCGACAGCGGGCTCACGCTGTCGTACCTCAGGCGCAACCTGTTGGCGCGCGGGCCGGCCAGCCTCGAGGTGTGCGCCCTGCTGGTGAAGGAGGGGCTGCAGCGGACCGAGCTCGACCTGCGCTATGTCGGCTTTCGGATCCCACCCGATTTCGTGGTGGGTTACGGGCTGGACATCGGCGAGCGATACCGCAACCTGCCCAGGGTCTGTGTCTACGTCGGCAACGACATGCCGAGGCCGCAGTGAGCGTGGATCGCGGTCGCATCGAGAAGGCGGTGGCGGAGCTCCTGGAGGCGATCGGCGAGGATCCGGACCGGGACGGCCTCCAGGCGACGCCGGCGCG
>DASXYV010000490.1:0-6755 GCA_036502305.1 Acidimicrobiales bacterium | reverse complement strand
GAGGACCATGTCTTCAGGTCGCACTGGGAGCCTCCGATGATGGTAGGCATTTCTTTGTACGGCTATTCTCGTATTCTATATATCTTTCTGGCGAAGGGCCTCCCGAGATGACGACGAACGACAAGGTCTACATCCACGAGTTGATCGACATCCTCGCCCACAATCGGGCTCGGTACATGTACCACATGACGGCCAATTGGAGCCCCATCGCCCAAGAGGAACGGCATCAGCTCTGCTACGGCGTGTGGGGCGTCGTGGGTAGCACGTCGTCCTGGCCGAGGGTCCTCAACATCTGGGAGGAAGATGGCTTCGAAGGTCTGGCGACGTCGTTCAGGCGCGAGTTCGAGTACCCGGGCCTCCAGGACCCCAAGCTGGCCAAGTGGTGGGCGGAGGCAGCGAACTACCGCCGCGGCGGGCTCGACAGGATCCTCGTGCCCGCCCCGTGGGCTCGCACCATCGAGCAGCTGTGTGCCGATGGCATCCGGTGGGAGGTGTACGCCCACGAGCAGGTCCAGCTGCCGCAGGGCGGCTCCCGCGACTTCCTGGAGCACGTCCGGGACGCGGCCGTGCCGCTGTACGAAGAGCACGGCTGGGTGCTCGCCGGTGCATGGGAGACGGCCATGACGAACGAGTCCGAGTGCATCCTGCTGTGGGCCATCCCCTCGTGGGATCGATGGGCCGCCCTGGAGCGCGCCGAGTGCGCCGAGACCCCAATACGACGATGGCGACGAGCGAGCTACGACCGGACCATCTCGTCCCAGCGGTTCCTCGTCGTCGACTCACCCCTGTCGCCCTTGCGCACTGGCCGCCAACCCAGCAAGTCGGACAGGAGCGACGACTGGCAGGATCTCTGAGCTATCTGCCCTCGGATCCGTCGGAGGCACCACTGTCGAGCAACCCGCGCTCGCGAAAGACGGCGACGACGTTGTCCGCCTGACGTCTCATCATCCGCTGGTACTCGGTGGCCGCCCGGTCCCCGTCGCGACGCTTCATGGCCCTGGCGATGGCGGTCAGCCCCCGGCGCTCGCCTTCGATGGCGGCAGGGACGAGCTCGAAGAAGTTGCCCGGCACGAGCCCTGACATCGCTCGAAGCACGACGTTGATGCGTGGTGAGCGCGCCGCCCCCGTGATGGCGGCGTGGAAGTCGATGGCGAGGCTCTCGAGCTCCTCTGGATCGTCGGTCTCGTTGAACGCATCCGCCAGCTTGGCCAGCTCGTCCTCAAGCCCCTGCGCCTTACGGGCCAGCGCCCGCTTGGCGGCGAACCCGTACACGAGGCCGTACAGCTCGTAGTGATCTCGGACCGCCTGCTCGTCCAGTGCGGTGACGAAGGCACCCCGATGGAGCTCGATGCTCACCCAGCCGCCGCTCTCCAGGGCGATGAGTGCCTCCCGGATCGGGATCCGGCTGATCCCGAGGTCCTGGGCGAGCTCGTCCTGGGGCACGCGCTCGCCCGGACGCAGCTCACCCTCGAAGATCAATCGCCGGATGTACAACGCAGCGTCGGTACCGCTGCTGCGTCTGGCGAACCGTGGAGCGGACGAGGTGCGGGGCATTGTCCTCCGAGCAGCTCAGGACCCTTCGCTATCATGCATATTGTATCGACATGCGTGGCCGTGGGAGGTTGCGAGGGGATTAACTGCCGGTCGGCCGGTGGGGATTGGCCGGTGCGGATCGGTCCGGCACAAACGACCGGGGAGACATTTCAGGTGGAGGACAGCCCCCAGAGCGGTCCGCCTCGAGGCGACTGGCTGGGCACGGAGTACCTGCGCTTCGAGCGGCACGGGCCCTTCGGCTGGTGCATCGTCGACCGGCCGGCGAGCCGGAATGCCATGACGCCGGCGATGTACTTCGGTGTTCGGTACGCCTCCAACCATGTCGACGCCGACGACGGCCTGGCGGGGTTGCTCATCACCGGTACGGGAGACGTGTTCGTCCCGGGGGGTGACCTCGGCGGGTCCAACGAGGACGATTGGGCCGACCTGTCGCGCCTCCTGCACATGGAGGTCACCCCCTTCGACGCCCTCCGGCAGGCCCGCAAGCCCGTGGTGTCCGCCGTGAACGGGATCTGTCAGGGGGGAGGGCTCGTCATCGCCATGTTGAGCGACGTCGCCGTCGTCAGCGATCGAGCAACGTTCCGGGTGCCCGAGCTGTACCGAGGCATCGCCGATACGCACTACGCACAGATCCTCTGTCGCCAGGTGGGTCCGGCCCGCACCCGGGACCTGATGTTCACCGGACGCAGGTTGGGTGCCAGTGAGGCGGTGGAGTGGGGTCTCGTCTCCCGTGTCGTACCGCACGCAGACCTCCTGGAGGCGGCGACTGAGGTGCTGGTTGCCTGTTCCCGCACGGCACCTGGTGCCCGCAACGACGTCAAGCGCACCATCGATGGTTACTACGGGCTGTACGACCGCATAGGAATGGCCGCCAGCGTGCGGGGTCCCGAGGCGCGCGAGGGGTATCTGGCTTTCAAGGAGAGACGGCAGCCGAGCTGGGTCCCCCCCGACCTAGGGCTCGACGATCGCTTGTGAGACGAGCTCGGCCCGTAGCAACTTGCCCGCCTCGTTCCGCGGCAGCTGCGTCACATGGTGGAAAGCGACGGGCACCTTGTACGGCGCCAGGTGGTCGCGGCACAGGGAACCCAGTTCCCCGGCTCTAGCCGGGTTGCCGGTGAAGAAGGCGACCGGCACCTCGCCCAGCCGGTCGTCGGGTGCTCCGACGACAGCCACCTCTGTCACCGCGGGGGAGAGCCGGAGCACCTCCTCGACGTCGCCGGGGAAGATCTTGTTCCCGCCCCGGTTGATGACGTCGCTGGCCCGTCCCTCGATCCAGACGAAACCCTCTCCGTCGACCCGGGCGACGTCGCCCGTGTCGACGTAGCCGTCTGCGTCCACGCGGTCATCGAGGTCCCCACCGCCTGCGTAGCCGAGCGCCCGGTTGGGTGGCCGTACGCGGAGCCGCCCGGTCTCACCGCGCTCGACGACCCCGCCGTCGTCCCCGACGACCCTGATCTCCACTCCCGGATGCGGGCGGCCGACGGCACCGATCTTCTCGGGGAACGCCTTGGCGTCTGCCGCGGTCCAGCCGATGACCTCTCCGATCTCGGCCTGACCGTATCCGTTCAACACGAAGGCGCGGAATCGTTCGGTGAATCGCCGAGCCTGGAGCGGCGAGAGGGGAGCGGTGATGCTTCGCACGTACTTGAGAGGAGAGAGGTCGGCGATCTCGCGATCGTCGTTGAGCATGGTGATGGCGGCCGGTGGCAGCACCGTGGAGCGGATCTGGAACCGCCCTACGAGAGCGGCGAACCCCTTCGCCTCGAACCGGTCGATGATCACGAGGGCGGCGCCCGCCCGTAGGCCGAACAGGGCGTTGTAGATCCCGGCGTTGAGGGCGAGCGAGACCGGGATCAGGTTGGGCGTGGGAGGGCGGGAGCGATCGCCGCCGCCTCCCCGAAGGGGACCCAGCACCCGGTCGATGAGCTCGAGGTAGGCGCGATGGGTGTGCAGCACGGCCTTGGGCTTGCCCGTCGTCCCGGAAGTCCACAGGACGAACGCGACGCCGGGGTCATAGGTGCGGCCATCCCGCTCAGCAGTCAGGCCGGACTGGTCGAGCAGGGCTGCGGGCCGGGTGACCTCGACGACGCGGTCGACCTCGTGGGAGGGAGATCGAGGGTTCACGGGAACCCAGACGCATTCGGCCATCCAGGTGCCGAGCATGGCGATGACCGCCTCTGGCCCGTTCGGCAGCTGCGCGGCGACGGCCTGGCCGGAATGCAGCCCCTTCTGTCGCAGGTCGTGTGCCAGGGACGCGGCAGCGCGCCGGGCATCTCCCGCGGTCACGGCCCGGTCGACCGTGTGCAGGAGGAGCTCGTCATCTGAGAACGGGTGGTCCGTGAGCAGCTCGGCCAGGTTGATCATGAGCTGCGTTCCAGGGAGCCGCCCCAAGCCACGACCGGACCGGCTACGTCGATCATCCGGCCCAGCTGCGCCGGGTCGGTCGCCAGGGAGACCGGCTTGGGTCGCTCGGCGACGGCCAGCCGCCGGAGACGATCCAGGTGATCGGCGGGCGCCAGCGCCGGTCCGGACGGGTCCCACACCTCCAGGGGGAGGCCGACCCCCAGGTGATCGGCAGCCTCGAGCACGGCATGGACCGGAGCGGCCAGCGGACCGTCCACCACGGCCAGAACGGCACGAGAAGGACGTCGGAGCCGGGCGACCAGCGCGCAGGCGGGCGCCAAGCCGACCACATCGGCCCGCGCCGGGACGTGGACGTTGCCCGGCTCGGTCGTCGCAAACGTGCGCGCCACCCAATAGCCGGCGACGCCCGGGTCAGCGGCGACAAGCCCGCCGGGGCCGAAGCTCCGGCCGTAGTTGAGGGTCGCACGGGTTGGGGCGAGAGGCAGGTCCTCAGCCGACCAACCCTCCTGAGTAACGGCGGCGAGCCCGGCTCGCAGGGGGGGCATGGCGAGATCGAGGCGTGGCCGCCACCACCGCTCGGCGAGCGGCCCGAGGGAGGACGGGTGGGCGACGATCGACGGGGCCAGCTGCCAGCGCTCGGCCGGAGCCTCGTCGGGATCCAGTCCCGTGGCCACTATCAGGTCGGCACCTGCCAGCCCGCCGAGCTCGAAGTCGCGCGCCTGGAGGCCGACGGTGGCCCAATGGTGGCGACTCCTCCAGTCGAGCACGCCCTTTGCGCCCCAGGTATTGAGCACGCCAAGGCTGGCGCTGGCGGCCAGGGCGCTCAGACCAGCCACCGCCTGGCGCTGTATGACGTCCGGTCCGGCCAGGACGACCGGAGATCGGGCCGCGGCGATGACCTGGAGGTCGTGAGTATCGGGTTCTATCCACCTGTCGACAGGGACTGGCGCTGGCGGTATCGCGTCGGGTGCCGGTGCTTTCAGGTCGAGGTCCAGCCGGAGGACGATCGCCCCGCCGTCCAGGGAGATGTCGGCGTCGAGGAGGTCGCTCGGGTCGGTGACGGCGAGCTGAGGTCCCGACGGCTCCGGACCGGCCACGAGCAACCGACCGCCGCCGGTGTGCGCAGCGGCCGGGACGCCGTGGACGCGCCGGTGCGCGGTGGCCATCGTGGCCGCCACCTCCGGGTCGTCGACCTCCACGACCGTCAGGCCCGGCAGCGGCCTTCCGTACACGGCGTCGATCCCTTGCACACCGAGCCATCGGACCAAGAGCTCGCCGGCGGTCGTCACCCGGTCGCCCTCAGCGCCCAGGGGGCGGCACCCACGCCGGGTCGCGCTTGTCGGCGAAGGCTCGGGGGCCCTCCTCCTGGTCGGGGTGTCCCCACAGCGACGCCAGCTCCTTGCCTCCTGCCCTGCAGGCGTCGGTCAGTCCCAGCTCGAGGGCCTGCCACAGCGCCCGCTTGGTGGCGGCCATGGCAGCGGGCGAGTTGCGGGCGATCTTCTCGCCGAGCAGCTGGGCCTCCTCCCTGAGCCGCTCGGGGGGATCCACCACCTGGCTGATCATTCCGAGCTCGAGGGCCCGCTGGGCCGAGATACGCTCGTGGCGTCCGACCAACGCCATTCGCATCACGGCCTCGGCCGGCATCTTGCGCAGGAGCCCGATGGCCTCGAGGGCCACCACCTGGCCCACCGACACGTGCGGGTCGAAGAACTGGGCGTCACTTGCGGCGATGACGATGTCGGCGTCGGCAACCCAGTGAAATCCTCCGCCCGCGCAGATGCCGTTGACGGCGGTGATGACCGGCTTCCAGACCTGCTGGTGCCACGCCGTGAAATGGAAGTCGAACTCCTCCACCGACTGGCGGTAGCGCTGCATGCCGACACCGTCGGTGGCGATCTCGGTCATGTCGACGCCCGTCTGGAAGGCGCGCCCCTCCCCGGTGTGCACGATCACCCGCACGTCGGGATCGCGGTCCAGCTCCCGCCAGGCGACCGCGAACTCGTCGCGCATGGCGGCCGACATGGCGTTCAGCTGGTCCGGGCGGTTGTTGAGGAGCCATCCGACCGGGCCGTGTCGCTCGATCTTCAGGCAGTCGTAGCTCGGGTAGCCCATCAGCCGATCCTCATTGGGTGGGTCGATCTTGTGGAATAGGAGATGTCTGGGTGTCTTTGTCGACCGATCGGGAAAGTGGCTGCCACACCGGGTCGCGCTTGTCGGCGAAGGCTCGGGGGCCCTCCTCCTGGTCGGGGTGTCCCCACAGCGACGCCAGCTCCTTGCCCCCTGCCCTGCAGGCGTCGGTCAGTCCCAGCTCGAGGGCCTGCCACAGCGCCCGCTTGGTAGCGGCCATGGCAGCGGGCGAGTTGCGGGCGATCTTCTCGCCGAGCAGCTGGGCCTCCTCCCTGAGCCGCTCGGGAGGATCCACCACCTGGCTGATCATTCCGAGCTCGAGGGCCCGCTGGGCCGAGATGCGCTCGTGGCGTCCGACCAACGCCATGCGCATCACGGCCTCGGCCGGCATCTTGCGCAGGAGCCCGATGGCCTCGTAGGCGGTCACCTGTCCGACCGAGACGTGCGCGTCGAGGAAGGTGGCCGCGGACGAGGCGATCACGATGTCCGCGTCGGCGACGAAGTGCAACCCACCGCCGGCGCACGTGCCGTTGACGGCGGCGATGACCGGCTTCCACACCTGGTTGTGCCAGGCCGTGAGTCGCAGCTCGCCCCGCTTGGTGCGTCGCGACTGCTCCCGAAGGGAGTCGGGGTCACGCGTCAGCTGGACCATGTCGAGGCCGGTCTGGAACTCCTGACCGGCGCCGGTGTTGACGATCGCGCGCACCGCG